>NZ_LOVS01000118.1:0-4583 GCF_001523835.1 Burkholderia sp. ABCPW 14
GCGGCAAGACGACGGAAAGCGGTAATTTCCTCAAGAGGCGTCATGCGAGACAGAGGCGCTGGAGACCACGGGCCGAGAGAAGCGGGGTGACCGCGACGGGCCTGGGGGAGCGTATTGCCTGTGGGATATGAGGCGATGCGCGGCTCCGGCGAGTGGGTAGCCGTCACGGCGCGCGCGAGGCAGGGCGGGCAGATCGCGTGGGAGGGCGTGCGGCTACATGGAGGCGTCCTTCAAGGGGAGGGGCGCGGGATCAGCTCATTTGCCGAGCAGATGCGGGAGATTACGCCATGCCTATCGAGAAACAGGTCGTAGCGCTGCCGAACGGACTGAAGGTCCACGTCGAGCGTCACGTGTTCGATCCGGCCTTCGAGACGGCCATCCTCGTCAACGGCGCCCTGGCGACGACCGCGTCGTTCGGCCAGACGATCCGTTACCTGGGCGAGCGCCTGAATGCGGTGTGCTTCGACTTGCCGTACGCGGGGCAGTCGCGGCAGCACAATCCGGGCGAGTACATTCTGACGAAGGACGACGAGGTCGAGATTCTGCTGTACCTGGCGGCGCGGTTCGCGCCGAGCTATCTGCTGTCGGTGTCATGGGGCGGGGTGGCGTCGCTGTTCGCGCTGGCGCGGGGCTGCACGAGCGTGCGCCGGGCGGTGATCGCGTCGTTCTCGCCGTTTCTGAACGACGCGATGACGGACTACGTGACGCGCGCGCGCGACCACATCGCGGCGGGCGAGAACCTGAAGGCGGCGCAGCTCCTGAACGACACGGTGGGGCGCTACCTGCCGCGGATCATGAAGCTGTACAACTACCGCTACCTGACGAAGCTGCCGCGCAAGGAGCAGGACCAGGTGGCGTTCCACGTCAACCAGATCCTGTCGATGCAGCCGGAGCAGTACCTGCCGGAATTCCGCAACATTGGTTGCGACGTGAAGTTCGTCAACGGCGAGCTGGACGAGTACACGACGGCGTCGGACGTGCGCCGGCTCGGCGCGTACGTGCGCCGGGCGGAGTTCGCGACGATCCGCCAGGCGGGTCACTTCCTGGATCTCGAGGGGCGGCAGCAGCAGGAGCAGGTTCGCTCGACGATCCTGAGCTTCTTCGGCGAGGAGCGGGCGAGCGCGGCGCGGGACGCGGCGCAGGGCGAGACGCTCGCGCCGCTCGGGCAGATGCCGGCGCTGTCGTAGCGCGGGGCGGCGGTCCAAGGCAGCCGGGACAGAGGGTCATGCGCGTCGTCGTTCGGCGCGCGGCGGTCCCGGCTCGTTCAAACAGGCAAATCGGCGTGATGCGCATCGGGCCGTGCGGCGACGGAAGGCCAAGGCGAGGAGCGTTCGTTCGACGCAAGCGCGCGGCGGAGCGTATCGAGCGCCAAGCCGCTGGCGGCCGATCCGGTCCGAACACGGCCCGCTGCGCGCGTCCGTCGGCTGCCGCGCTGCATTGAGTGACAAAGCGATGTCGAAAGTAATCGTGACGGCGATCGGGTCGGCGGGGGATGTGCACCCGCTGCTCGGGGTGAGCCGGGCGCTGTCGGCGCGCGGCCACGAGGTGGTGTTCTGCACGCATCCGCCGTTCGAGGCGGCGGTGCGGGCGAGCGGGTTCGCGTTCGTGCCGGTGGGCACGGCGCAAGAGTACGCGCAGGCGATGGCGGACCCGGCGCTGTGGCATCCGCGGACGTCGTTCAGGACGCTGTGGCGGGTGATCGCGCCGGTGGTGCGGCCGCACTTCGACGTGCTGCGTTCGCTGAGCGACGCGGACACGGTGCTGGTGGGCACGCTGTGGGCGTTCTCGGCGCGGCTGATGCAGGAGCGCTACGGGACGCGCTATGTGTCGGTGCAGGTGTCGCCGTCGACGCTGCTGTCGGCGCACGCGCCGCCGACGCACAAGCGGCTGACGATCCCGAGGGGCTTGCCGCTGGCGGTGAAGGCGGGGCTGATGACGCTGATCGAGCGTCAGGTGCTGGACCGGGTGTGCGGGCCGGAGCTGAATGCGGCGCGGCAGTCGCTGGGTCTCGGTCCGGCGCGGCGGATCCTGGGGCGCTGGCTGCATTCGACGGACGGGGTGCTGTGCCTGTTTCCGTCGTGGTTCGCGGCGGCGCAGCCGGACTGGCCGGCGAATCATCTGCAAAGCGGGTTTCCGCTGTTCAACGAGACGGGGGCGCGGGACGCGGACCCGGAGCTGGACGCGTTCGTCGCGTCGGGCGATGCGCCGGTGGTGTTCACGGCGGGCTCGACGCGGGTGGACGGCGCGACCTACGAGCAGGCGGTGAGGGCGGTGCTGCGGACGACGGGCGTGCGAGGGATCCTGCTTGCGCCGGACGCGCCGGCGGCATCGGAGGGGACGACGGGGCCAACGAGAACGAAGACGAATGGCGCGCAGCCGGATGGCGTATCGCTGCTGAAGCGGCGCTACGTGCCGCTGGCGGCGCTGCTGCCGCGGTGTCGCGCGCTGGTGCACCACGGCGGGGTTGGGACGGCGTCGCTGGCGTATGCGGCGGGGGTGCCGCAGGTGGTGACGCCGTTCGCGCACGACCAGTTCGACAACGCGCAGCGGGTCGCGGCGAGCGGCTGCGGGGTGAGGCTGGACGCGCCGGTGCAGGGCGAGTCGCTCGGCCGGGCGCTGCTGCGGGTGCTGGGCGATGACGCGATCGCGGCGCGCTGCGCGCAGGTGCGGGCGCGGATGGAGGCGGAGCCGAACGGCTGCGACGAGGCGGCGCGCTTCATCGAGCGCTTCGCGCCGAGCGTCGCGGCGCGGCAGGCGCAGCCGGCATGAGCGGGCAATCGATGTCGGCGCGCGTACCCGCGAACGACGCCGATTCGGCGGCAAGCCGTCCGTCGCACAACGAACCCGCCGCCCGGCCGCTGCGCGGCGCGAGGCTCGCGCTCCTGACGTTCGCGCTGTCGCTCGCGACCTTCATCGAGGTGCTGGATTCGACGGTGGCGAACGTGGCGGTGCCGGCGATCTCGGGGAGCCTGGGGGTGTCGAACAGCCAGGGCACGTGGGTGATCAGCTCGTACTCGGTGGCGGCGGCGATCGCGGTGCCGCTGACGGGCTGGCTCGCGCGGCGGGTGGGCGAGTCGAGGCTGTTCGTCGCATCGGTGATCCTGTTCACGCTGACGTCGCTGTTGTGCGGGCTCGCGCGGGACCTGGAGATGCTGGTTGCGTGCCGCGCGCTGCAGGGGCTGTGCTCGGGGCCGATGGTGCCGCTGTCGCAGACGATCCTGATGCGGTCGTTCCCGCCGGCGAAGCGCACGCTCGCGCTCGCGCTGTGGGGGATGACGGTGCTGCTCGCGCCGATCTTCGGGCCGGTGGTGGGGGGCTGGCTGATCGACAACTTCTCGTGGCCGTGGATCTTCCTGATCAATTTGCCGATCGGGCTGTTCTCGTTCGCGGTGTGCACGCTGATGCTGCACCCGCAGGCGCAGCGTGGCGAGGCGAGCCCGATCGACGTGCCGGGGATCGTGCTGCTGGTGATCGGGGTGGGGTCGCTGCAGGCGATGCTGGACCTGGGTCACGACCGGGGCTGGTTCGATTCGTCGCTGATCACGACGCTGGCGATCACGGCGGCGGTGTCGCTGACGTCGCTGCTGATCTGGGAGGCGGGGGAGGTGCATCCGGTGGTGGACCTGAGCCTGTTCCGGGAGCGGACCTTCACGTTCTGCGTGGTGATCATCTCGCTGGGGATGATGAGCTTCTCGGTGGTGGGGGTGGTGTTTCCGCTGTGGCTGCAGGCGGTGATGGGATACACGGCCTACCAGGCGGGGCTGGCGACGGCGTCGATGGGGGTGCTGGCGCTGGTGTTCTCGATCCTGGTGGGGCTGTACGCGAGCCGGGTGGACGCGCGGGTGCTGGTGACGTTCGGGTTTGGGGTGTTCGCGGGGGTGATGTGGTGGAGCACGCACTTCACGCTGACGATGACGTTCGCGCAGGTGGTGACGCCGCGGCTGATTCAGGGGATCGGGCTGCCGTGCTTCTTCATTCCGCTGACGGCGGCGACGCTGTCGCGGGTGTCGGACGACAAGCTGGCGGCGGCGTCGAGCCTGTCGAACTTTTTAAGGACGCTGTCGGCGGCGTTCGGGACGGCGCTGAGCGTGACGTGGTGGGACAACCGTGCGACGTACCACTACGCGGTGGTGTCGCAGTCGGTGACGCGAGCGTCGGAGAACACGCAGCGGTACGTGGACGCGCTGCACGCGATGGGGATGCACGGGGCGCGGGAGCTGAGCTCGCTGCACCAGGTGGTGCGGCAGCAGGCGTACATGATGGCGACGAACGACATGTTCTACATGGCGAGCGGGACGTGCCTGCTGCTGGCGGGGCTGATGTGGCTGACGCGGCCGAAGCGGGGGGCGGCGACGACGCTGGGGCATTGAGGCGGTAGCCGCCGCGTTCCTGATTCGCCGAAGCCGAAGACGAAGACGAAGACGAAGACGAAGCCGAAGCCGAAGCCGAAGCCGAAGCCGAAGCCGAAGACGAAGACGAAGACGAAGACGAAGACGAAGACGAAGACGAAGACGAAGACGAAGACGAAGACGAAGACGAAGACGAAGACGAAGACGAAGACGAAGACGAAGACGAAGACGAAG
>NZ_LOVS01000119.1:0-39614 GCF_001523835.1 Burkholderia sp. ABCPW 14
TGAACGCCGCTGAGTGCGTCCTTCGGGTTCTCTTCGTCATTTCTTGGGTTCCTTTGCCTGCATTATCGCTGGCTCAGGCCCCAGCCGTTCCACTTATCCGGTTGTCCGAATTTGCGCGGCCACCTCTCATCGCGCATGAAAAATAAAACAATGAATAATGCGATCCCGAATTAATGCGAGATGCATCAATCGCGCATTTGAATTCGCACCCGGAAATTGGCGGGCAGTCGCACCCGAACACATGCATCGCACGTTCATGAGAGCAATGCACGGTTGGAAAGCGTTCGCACGTACATACGCGCGGCGACCGTCGATGTCGCGCGCGATGTGTCTCGGCGAAGCACTGGGGCGACCTCGATTGATGAAACATCTCGAATCGGGCGCGAACGATGACAGCGCCTAACGAATCGAACGCAGCCGCGCAGTCAATGCCGCACGTACGCAATGGCGAATCTTGCCTTCCGCCCGGGTCGAGATCCGACGGACGCAGAATGTCGCGCCAGCCCGCCATCTCGACGTGCGGCGCGCACGAATCGCCGCCGCGCGAACGCGTTAGCCATCCGGCCAGCTTCGCGCGGTGGCCCGACAAGGTAAACTCTCACTCAATTCCGTATACGCAGACAGATATCCGCAAGATGGCCACCCAAATCGACGCCTCCTCCGACGCAGCGGCAACGGCCGCCGCACAACACACGCCGATGATGCAGAGGTCTTTTCGCCTTATCTGACAGGGCTTGAATCAGAAAGCTACGCTAAAATCTACGCTCGACTTTTTCAGGATCGGCCGCTCCCGACCCGGAGCTGCCACTCAACGATCCAACCAACTTGCCCGAGACCGGACGTCGAGCGAGCATGTGCTCGACGGATGGATCCTGCTGTAAAGTAGTCCGTGATCGCTGCGAATACCGTAGCGTTAATCAGGGAGCACGTATGGCCGAAATTCAAGCAACTCTGGCAAAGCTGGCCGGCCTTTTGAAGGCGATTCAAAACACCGCAGATGAGGTAGTAGGACGCGGCGACATGAAGGAGCCGCGACGTCACCATAAGCGCGGCGACGTTGGTCATTACTTTGAACAGACATCGAAACACGTTGAAACCTTACGCGCCGCAATGCCCGAACTGTTCGGCGAGCTTCGGAAGATCGACACCGAGCCGGACACTCCGATGGCAACTGATCCGCCATCAAATATGTACAGCCGCGCCCAGATGCTCGCACTCGCTCGCGACATCTCGCAGATCTTTGAAATTCGCGCAAATAGCGAGCTTGCAGCGCCCGCAGCAGCAGAGAGGCCTCGCCGAGTGTTTATAACTCACGGCAATACGGAAGAGTGGCGCAAGGTTCAGCCGTTCATTGAGAAGGATGTGCGGATCGAGACCATCGAACTTGCCCAGGAGTACAACGGCGGCCAAACGATCATCGAGAAGCTGATCGCGAACGCGGATCGCTGCGACTCGGCCGTGATCGTTTGGACAGGCGACGATGTGGACGGCGCTGGGGTTAAGCGCGCCCGAGAGAACGTCATGCACGAGATCGGCTTCTTTCAAGGCCGCTACGGTCGCGGTCGCGTCATCCTGCTTCACGAGGAAGGCGTCAACGTTCCCTCGAACCTTTACGGTCTGGTCTACTCGCCTTTCCCTAAGGGAACCGTCGAAGCGTCGTTCCACCTTCTGCAGCGCGAGCTGACCCACCTCTACGGGCTTTGATTACAGTGTCTTGAGCACTTCCCAACGGTGCTCATCACCTGTCCGAAAGCCGACAGTCGCGAACGTCTGGTCGTGGCCGCATTCGGCCGCCCGATGCCAACCCGGAGCGGCCATTTGCATACACCACCGCCCTCGGTCAGATAGCCCAAGGCGCATACGGCCGCAGCGCGTCGACCGTCTGTACGAGACCTTGGTTGGCCATCGTGTCGAGATAGTCTTCCACTGACTTCGGCGGATTCTTCATCGACTTGCGATGTCGCGCGACCGCCTCCATCACCTTGTGCTTGTTCAAGTCCCACAAGTCGACGATAAAGTCGTCGGGATGCTGCGCCGACACGTTGTACTTTGCGACCCGCTCCTTGGGAAAATCCTTGATGTTCATCGTGACGATGAGTTCCGCCCCAGCATGCATGGCCGCCGCGACGACATGACGGTCGTCAGGGTCGGGCAACTCGATCACCGCGATCAGATGCTCATAGTTTTCAACTTTCGCGTCGCGAACATGCATGTCCATCAGTTCCCGCGTACGCTGGATCGCCTCGGGTTTCAGGTCGGTTCGCTTCGCGAGCAAATTCCTGGTCCACTCGTCATGAATCATATCGGTCCAACGCGCGCGGTACAGGTCCGTCAGCGCGAGATGCATCAACAAGTCGCGCAACGGAGCCGGATATAGGACGCACGCATCGTAGACAACGGTAAAGTTCGACGACATCCAATCAATATCCCATTCCAAGTTCCTGCGCCTGGGCCGTCAGTTCAGCCAGCGCGTCGAGACGGTTCGCATCGATCTTGTTTTTGTACTGAATCAGATCCAGATACATCACGCGTCGATGCGTATTTACCTTCCGGAATGGAATCTCGCCCTGCTCAAGAAGTTGAACCAGGTACGGACGCGAGACATTCAGAAGGTCGGCGGCTTGCTGGGTCGTCAATTCGGCATGGATTGGAATGATCGACACTGCGTTGCCATTTCCGATCTGATGGAGGATCTCGTCTAGCAGCCTCAATGCCGAGGTCGGAAGCGTGACCGTATGCGTATCCCCCTTCTCGTCCTTGAAATCAAACTGCTGAGTCTCGGCGTGGCTGTTCACGACCGTGACCAAATTCCGCCGAGACTCGCGCGCGAGCTCGGCCTCGTGTTCGGACGGGAGGACCGCAGGAGTGACAGTGGTGTTCATGATCTATCTCGGTGATATCAAGCAAAGTGTCGACATCATAAATCGAAATATTCGAAACAGCAACCAATTCGAAATATCCGAAACGAAAGGAAGGTGTCCCCTATATCCGCCGCTCATAAAAAGGGAATGAACATACGACCGGCCGCGCTGCCACCCAATCGCGATGCACGAGCGGCGACTAAGCACGCGGCTCGTACCCGTACAACCGGAATGCCCATCCGCCGACAAAGACGATGTGCTGGCGCCACGGCTCCAGGGTTAACGCAAGTCTGCTGAATTCCGCGAAGCTGCTCATACTTTCTCTCCTACTACTTTTGCCAGAACGCCGTGCTCAAGCTCGGCGGCCTGCTCGGCACCGCGCGTCGGGTCGGCGGAAACGTCAAGCCATGTCTGGATGATATCGGTCACCCAGACTCCATCACACATGACGCGCCCGCGAAGCAGCGATTGAGGGTACTGGTGCTGCTTCAGGATCACATCCGGCCGTTCGCCCTCGCGCGCACGCTTCAAGCCCCGCCAGCCTTCAGCTGCTGCGAGATCGGGCACCCACAGGGTCGTTATGGCACCGTGAACGTGCCCTACGCGCAGAGCGTTGGCCGCCGCAAACTGCCCGAGCGTCGCCCCGTTTTCGCGCTTGAGCGTCTTTCGTAACTGCTGCTCCTCGGGAAGGCCTCCCGCCAGGAATTTCATCGGCACGCTGGCGGCCGGTTTCACGTACGCTGCCTTCCAACGATGCGCAAGCTTGCGTCGCTGCACGATCCGCAGATGGGGCGCAAACTCGACCAGGCCCTCTACTTTCAGCGCATTGATGAGCCGAGTAGCGGTCATGACCGCAACGCCAGCTTCGCGCGCAAGCTCGCTCGCCGTCATGTATATCTTCTCCGGGGCACTTATCAGGTTCTCGCGCTTGATGTCGACCGCGAGCAGGAGCTTGAGCATCCATTGGGCGAGGTCGGAGAATACGAGCGTCGGCAGTGCCGAATGACTGCTGCGCCGCACGGTCACCGGCTGCTCATCGGCCTGCAGCTCCGGAAAATCTGCGTACAGGGGCACGTCGGAGAGGATGGCAAGCGGCTCACCGTTCCCGTACTCCCTATGGAAGCTCACCAGCTTTTTGATAAGCGCGGGCGATGCGATTCCCACCCAGAGGACGACAGCCGGGCGTGATCGGTCTTGCCGTGCGTTCGCGCGTGCGCGCGACTCCAGCAGAGCCTGCGAGAATAGCGGGATCGCGCGATCGGCACGGCCTTCGGTCAGCGCCTTCAATACGACGTGATACGTCTGGCCACGGGGGCTCGTTAGAATGAAATCCCCACCCCTGCCGTCCTCGCCCTTCTCAACGACGTCCCAGCCATGGCTTTGGAAAAGCGAATGCACGGAGTGGCGCGCGAGGCGGTCGGCGGCTCTGGTTACGAAGTGTAGGTCGCTCATATCACTTACCCATGCATTTCAGTTGGCCATGTCAAATCACATGGCCACGTTAATTCACACGGCCATGTTACGCTTACGGTCACATCAAGGCAAGCGGGATTGCGCACTTCCAACACTCCATATAAGGAACAAGAACTGATCGAATGGCTAAGATCGCACCGGCGCACAAGGGTCACTGGTAAACTCGCGCGTCCAAAGTAACTTTCCGCCGGACCCATGAAAACTCCGTCGACCGACGTCCTCGCAGGCCACACGCCAGTGATGCAGAGGTCTCTTTGCCATATCTGACAAGGCATTGATCGAAAAGCTACGCCAAGACCTACGCTTGCCCCTTTTGAGACCGGCCGCTTTCGACCCTGAGCGGTCGTAGAATCTGACCGTTTTCGGGACGGAGAACGCGAACGAGAGTGCGGCGCTTGTTAGGTCAATCACCGACGTATCCTAATCCGGGACGAAGCAACGGGGGGACCATGAAACTGATGCGTGCTGTAGCCGCTATGGCAGCCCTGCTCCTCGCGGCTCACGCGATCGCCGCGACCGATGCGAGCAGCCTGCAGGTACTCGACGCGCGCATCGCTGACGCAAAGCAGGCGGAGACAGCGGCAAGCAAGGCCGCCGACACCACTTGCGGCAATGCGGGCTATGCAATGGGACAACGCGATCTAGGGCTGCCCAACAACGCCAATAGTCAATTCACCCAATGCATGGACGCCATGCAAGCGAGCAATGATGCAATCGGCTTTGTCTCGTACCTGTACGAGCAGCGCTCGCATTTGACTGGGCAGCCATTGCCCAGAGAGTATGCGTGCAGAGGCAAGCCTAATCTCGGGGCACCACACCCAGACGCCAAGGGCCACTACACGGTGTGCCCAAAAGACCCGGACGATCACAGCTATAAATTCTGGATCATTACGCAAGTACGTATGCAAGTTGGCAGCGCCAAGGAAACGTGGAGCGACGGGGGCATCATATCGATGCGCCGCTACAACAGCGAGCCCGAGTGCCGAGCGGGCATTGCCAAGTACGAAGACTCCCCGTCGAAGGTTCCATACACCCTTAAGGACGGGGTGATAGTCGGTGATGTGTGCGTCGAAGTGCTCATCCCCGATGCGCGCGAGCTGCAGCAATGAATCGCGCCTCATGCAATCGGTACACGCAGCCCGAATCTCGCCAAGCTGCGATCGGCAGCACGCGACCCATTGCTGCCGATAGCGAACGTCTGCTTTCGAGAAGGCTGAACGCCATCGCCCACTGGTTGTCAAGAAAGCGCATTGAGCAGGGCATCGAGTGAATCAAGGCAATCGGGGGTTAGCTCGCACGAACGTCGACATAGACTTCGATAAAGTGCGGGGAATTTCCATCAGCAAGAATCCGAATTCTGGTTCGCCCTTCCCGCGTACCGACCTCGTTTCGATCTTCGGCAGCTCGTATAACCTTGGCGAGTCCCTCCAAGAAATCTGCTACCCCGTTCTCGACTGCGTTTGTTCGGTCGTTACCAGCACGGTGAGGCGCAGTACGCTCAGAATCGTTCGAGCTTTCGGAGGACGTCAGCGTGGCTGACCAACCCGATGGTTGTAACGCCAATGCCAACACAGCGACCAATGTGCCAAAAAGAAGTAACCCGGCAAATGCGTTGATTCCTGCGATAACCTTTCCCCCGTGCGTAAGTGGTACAACATCACCAAAACCAACGGTCGTCATGTTGATAACGGTAAAGTAACAAGCATGCAGGAAAGTCCACCCGCTCTCGAAAGCACGTATCGAAGCTGAGCTGACTGATACGTATGCAACAGTGACGATGAGAAGACCGAAAACCCACGGGAGGTTCTTTCGCAGATCCCGCCTGACCTCGGCTGCAGGGGCCACCATCAACTGCATAACGCCATCGTTCTTCACGGGATGCCTCCATTCATAGCGGCGGCGAGTTAACTGAATATATAGACCCGTGGGTCCAGTTTTATATGCTGCACCAGCTACCATTAACAGACGCGCTAGCGATTCTGAAGCAACTTTGCAACACCCAGCCCAGATAGCATATGCGCGGTATAGCCAGACTCAACTAACGTGGGCATGAGGATTCTGCGCGGTGCCGCCAGCCCAACAAGAGCGCGCCTTGAACGGCCGCTATTCGGCAATTTGATGGAAGTTGCGACTGGCAGTTCCTGGCCGAACGCGGCCGGCCACCGCCCTGTGACGCACGACCGTCCCAGATCGACCCACCTCTGCCACTTGGCTCTGCGCCGCGTCAAGGACGGCTTCCAAAATACAACGGTCATACCTGCGGTTGTGTGCTCGGTGAGTCGTCAACGGAAGGGTAATGGTTTTCTCGTTACGTGTACTTGTCCCCGGCAGCTTTACAGAGCTCAATGCAGCGCTTGATCCAGCTTTCATACCAGTACCACGCGCCTTCTACCTGCACGCCATACCCCTTGCTCGGATTTTTTGCGTCTTCGCTCCTCCACATGTTTACGTGGTCCGGCTGCACTCGGAATTTTTGAAAGCCGGCCTTGCGAATCTCTTCGACAACCCGAGTTGGGAGATACTTTGCGCGCTCCACGTCTTTCTTGACCCAGTACTCCTTGTCGATCGTCTTGGCGAGTTCGGAATTTGGATCAATAAATTCGATCACTCGATCCGCTTGTCCGGCCTTGTTCACCAATTTTTTCTTGAACAGTAGACGATATGAGTACCTCGGGTTGTTGTATTCGTCGTGAGTGAGCGCAGCATCAAATTCCGCGACATAGGCTCGAAGTCTCTCTGGAATTTGCCCGTGTGCTGACGTACCGGAAACCTGCTCTTCGGACAATTCGATAAACTGTATACTGTACGTGAGATACGAGTCGAGCCCGTGTCGCTTTCCGAACAGTTTCTTTACATACTCGTTGTAGTTCAGCGAGCAAGCTTGGTAACGTCCACTGAGGAAGTTGTCGAGTGATCTGGTCATCTGATGTTCGATTTCGTGACGAAGTCCAACGAGAAAGCGAAGATTGTTAGCAGTATCCTTATCGATAGGGGACGTCTTTTCATTCAGGCAGCGCTCAAGCTCCCAATATCTGAATGCTCCGCGTTTGGTCCGATCGAATTTACGCCTAGCTCCTTCCTTGGTGAAGTATCGGTACTCAACTCTTTTTCGTCGATAGTGCGCGTGCAAAAGATATGTCCACGCAATAACCATCAGAACGATAAATGTTTCTGATTTAAATGAGGTGTGAGGGTCGTTAAAGGCACGAATTGCACAAAGTGCCGCCTCACGCGATTTCGCGAGGAGCTCCAGCGCTAAGGACCCTACTGTTCGATTACGTGTGCTCATGAAGTCAGCAAACAACGATCGATTCTAATAGAAGTTTGGGGGGCCTGCGGTTTACCCTTGTATTTGAGGTGCCACCCTGCTTGCAGACACTGTCGATCGTGCAGCGAATCACAGTATCCGCCTAATAACCTCCGCCCCCCTCATTCGGATCACTTCGACTACGTAATGTGCAATATCCGGGACGCCGTGATCAACCACCAACTCTGCCACTGGCTTTAAAGGTTGCCCCAAACGACCGGCTGGATAATCTGAAATGCGTCGAAAAGTGTTCGTGCCGCGCGGGTGTGGAATAGGCCAAGTGTTCCCTGAATTCATGTGACAAAGCCAGATCTGATTCGCATACGCACTGATGAACGGTGCCGCATCGATGATGAGAACGTCGTGTTCCAACGTGCGGTAATCCCTAGCATTGAGAAGACCGAGGAGGCGTTTTTTCGTCGCCCAAAAAAATACCTTGGCGTTGATGATGCGATACCAGTCCTCAGGGGTAATACCATTCTGCAATGCCGTTATAAGCCGTGCGCGAGGCATTGGCTTCTGATCACGAAGTACAATGCTGGCCGGATGATTAATAATCACTTCCATCTTAATCGGACGCTGCTGGCTTTCATATCTCAATCGATCCGCCCCTACCACTCCGAAGTGATCCAGCACTGCGCTTGTGCTCAGCAATCCACGCCTTTTTATGCTTTCCCAGGTGTCTCGTTCAGCCATATGATAGAGACGCGGGTATCGATCAATCAGCTTTGATATTTGCATATGTTGTCATCAAGCTCGGGAGCGAGCCGTCCAATTACGACGGTCGATTAGCGAACGCAAATCGTCTATACACTCCTCATGGCGAGGAAAGCGGGTATTTATAAGTGAAACCGGTGCCTGCGAAACACGCTCAAGCTCTTCGACAAACTTGATGGTATCTTGCGTCAGTTGTTCGAATCGCCGCGCATTTCGGTTGCTGGCGTGGATATAGTCCGCAAACGTTAGCACAATATCTGTCGGTGCATTAAGGGCGCAGGCCCTGCGAAACTGGTCCCATTCAAACCAACCGACGCGACGCTTTCGTTTAGTAGTCGAGGTTTTTTCGGCGCTATGCAACGCAGCGGCATCAAGTTCCGCGTGTTTCGCAATGGCATCGAACGTCGTCTCATGTTTGAGTGGACCTGAAGTGTGCCCTTCATCGCCGTCCGGGTCGCCCACCCGAATGGGCATCGGACGGATCACCATTAGAATTTTGCGCACGCGGCTCGGTGAGATGCCGGCCTCCGCGAGGCAACCAGCAACGTTGGTATCGCGCGAGGTCACATAAGGGTATGTGCCATGAAAGAGACTTAGTCCACTTCCTTGGGTGCCTTCGAGTAGGATGGATTGCCGTTTCCGGTAGGCTTCTTCCAAGCGATCGGTGGTGGCACCGTGATAATTTCCAGGTGTACCGACATACGGCGCGAGTGCGGGGACGTCCCGTGCCATATGAAAATGTGATTTGCCACGACTAACGATACGTCGAGCTGTAGCAGCACCGCTGCCGCTGCCAGTCGACGCAATAGTCGAGACGAGATGCCGGCCTTCACTCTCGATATCCTCGTCCTCGATAATCGTCGCCTGTGGGTCGATAAACAATCGGTCCGGGCCAATGCTACAGTCGCAGATCTCATCGAATAGACCTTTGAGACGAATGGTCATACCGGGACCAAGAAGCAAGCGAGAATCCACGTCGCGAGCCCCAGAGGGCAAATGATGATATGTATAAGGTCCGTTCGTGCTGGCGACAGTATGTCCTGCGTTTGGCCCGCCGACTCGCACCATTACGTCATATTCGCGAGCGAGGTACGAAACTACATTTCCCTTGCCCTCGCTGCCATACTGACCACCGATCAACACATCGACGCACCGGATATCAGGCGGAGTGAACAAATGCAAGCGGGCGGCGACGCGGATTAAGGTATCTTGGGCATCGGAACGAGTAGTGTAGATGCGGACATCGGCATCGTTCTTGAGCGCGACAATGTCCTTCTCATCTTTTAGGCGGTCTACTTCCTCATACGAGAGAGCATTCTTCTTTGCTGCCTCCGTTTTGGCGTACCGCTCCTGCAACGTTTCCTTGCTTGCGTATAGGTGAACATGAATGAGGTTTTCCCCAAATACTTGCCGAAATTGAGCTACTTGCGAAGGGCTGCCGACATGATCCACGACCACTGACTTAGTCGAGTCTAGACCTTCTATTGCCTCAAGCGTGGCATGCAGCAGCCACCTTGAATCGGTGGCTTCATCTGCGTGCCGTCCCCGTACTGCCAACTTTTCCCTTTCATTTGCATCGATTTCGGTATTGCAAAAGTCGACCAATACCTGCCTGGCACGGACAACGCGGAACTGAAATTCCTGTTCAAGTAGATTGGCAAGTCCAGTCTTACCACTACAGGTTTTCCCGCTAACGATGACAATCTGACGGTTATTCATGCGTTACCCCCAACCAGGCGTCGATAATCCGAGCAGCGATGTCGCTTGCGCGAAGCGTGGTGGAATCAAATATCTCATCTGCCATCGCGCCAAGTGACCGAGCGGCAATTTCGTTGGGATGTGTAATCGCGGCAACGTAGGCCGCATCGCCTGGTGCGACTCCAACTACATAGCGCTCGCGCAGAACATCCTCTGACGCAGAGAGATGGACATGTCTGACAATTTGCCCGAAGTGGGCGCGGAAGTGCTCGACCTGGCGAGGCTTGCGAACCGCATCAAAAAGCCAATTCTCGACTGAAGGGCTTGCGGCTATAGCCGGAATGGTGACCGCGTCCACAACCCATGCAAAGTCCGTTTCGATGTCGAGCTGGTCACCCGTTTCCTGTAACCACGAACGCATGTCTGAAACGGCACCCCGCTTGCCACAAGTCCGCAAATATCCGCCGCTACTGATTCCTGAGAAATCGTGATTTTCTTTCAGTGCGTAAGCAACGGAACTCTTGCCGGCGCGCATGGCTCCGCTCAGCAGCAGTAATCGTTTAACCGTCATTGCAGCCCCCGCGTCGCAACGAACAGCCTATTGGTTACATACCTGATGTTTATCGCAGATTCCGCGACCGATTTGGCAACTGCTTAATAGACATATTTTTGGCCACTGCAAAATTAGCGCCTTATGTCGATTTGCAGAATTTCTGCTCACAAGCATTGGCGACGCGTCAATGTGCGCGCACAAAGCAGCCCCATCGAATAAATGACGTTTTCCCAGACGATGGGTTCTCGCCACACAGCGGTCTCGTGAATCAGTTTATGCTGCTTCCCGCAGACCTCGCTTAGTACGTGTTTATCCAGACTATATGGCAAATATTTTTCAACAGTTAGCCATATTCGGATAGGGAATTCATCATTATCGATAACCCTGATCCCCCCCCTCTCAATCATCGAGCACAGATTGTCGAGTCGACAGTGCAGTACCAACTCGGCTGTTGGCTCTTGGGCGATCGATGATGATCGCCAGAAATCCTGTGAACCCGCCATTCTGCACTTGATACCATGCGATGCAACGATCCAAGGTAGCCGCTGAGTGGGGAAACGCAACGTTCATCAGCGGCTGCTTGCCTGAACGAAACCGCCGTGTCTGAGCGGCCGAGCAACGGGACGGGCGAATGACGCTTCCTGGCTGCGGATTCAACCGGTCGATGCCAACCCGGAGCGGCCATTTGCATACACCACCGCCCTCGGTCAGATATCCGCATACGATCGCCCCAGCAGTGGCCGCAGTCGCGCCGTCGTCGAATCATTCGAGCTCACACAGCTCCGCCGATCGATCGTAGTTGAGCTTAAAAATTGACATCCGCACCTGACATATTCACCGGGTGCGGCGACATTTCGCCGGCATGTACACTACGTGCGTCTAGAACAATAAGGGCCGAGCGATGCCGATCCGCTGCACATTCGTCTTGAACAATCAGCCGACGTCCGCTTTTCATTGTCCCGGCGTAGGTACCCTACCCGCGTTCTCCGGCCGCAGCTCGGGACGGGACAATCCGAACGCAACTTCGCTTGAGAAAATCGGCCCGATTCCCAAGGGCACCTACTACATCGTCGATCGCCAATCTGGCGGAAACCTAGGATGGCTCTACGACCTGTGGGGCAAATTCGGCTACGGCACATCCGACCACACGAAGTGGTTCATGTTGTGGAACAAGGACACAGGCGATAGCACCTATGTCGGCAAGGTGAGGCGCGGCGCGTTTCGCCTGCATCCGATCGGCGCGATGGGATTGAGTGAGGGGTGCATTACCGTGGCGAACGCGGTCAGCTTCGAGAGGTTTGCGGCATTCCTTCGCAAGAATGGCCCGGACCTTGCCGTACCGGGCACGAACCTCAAAGCCTACGGCACGGTGGACGTGAAATGAAAAAGCTCGGCAAATGTGCGCTCAACACGATCATTACGCTCGTGGGCGGATGGGCGCTTGCCAACATCGTGATCCGACTACCGATCGAAATGCCGGGGTTTCTCGATGACGGCATCCGAGCAATGCTGAATCTGACCGGACATCCCGAGCTCGCGAATCCCGACGATATGGAGGTGTTGGCGATGACGGCGATTCTCATCGCCTCGATCATCGTGGTCGGCGTGCTCGTCACGCTCGCGAACGTTATCATCAAGCGGTCAATCGCCCGCAAGGCAGCACCCTGAATTGCGTTATGGCGGGAGTCCCGCCATAACGCACCGCGTCAGAACAACCCGGCCGGCTCCGCCGCATCGTCCCAACTGAAAATGATCAGCTCGCGACGATCAACGCCCTTCCCCCCGCCCACCGTGTACTGAATCGGCACGCTCTCGATGTGGAACCCGTCGAACGCACGACGGACCTCCGGATGGTCGTTGAGGCTGACGATCGCGCGCCCCTTGATCGACCGCAGCCGCTCGGCCATCTTCTCGTACTCCCCGAACGGAAACGCGACGCCGTACCCCTCCGTTTCGAAGTACGGCGGATCGAGGTAGAACAGCGTATGCGGCCGATCGTAACGATCGATGCAGGCCGCCCAATCAAGCCGCTCGATGTACGCATTCGCGAGTCGGATGTGCGCGGCCGACAGTTCCTCCTCAATGCGCAGCAGGTTCAGGCCGGGCGGCGTAGTCGTCGCCGTCCCGAACGTCTGCCCCTCCAACTTGCCGCCAAAGCAACTTTTCTGGAGGTAGTAGAACCGTGCCGCACGCTGGATATCGGTGAGGGTTTCCGGGACAGTATGCTTGAGCCATTCAAACACCTGACGGCTCGTCAGCGCCCATTTGAACTGACGCACGAACTCTTCGAGATGGTGCTGAACGACGCGATACAGGTTCACCAGCTCGCCGTTGATGTCGTTGATCACCTCGACCTTGGCGGGCGGTCGCATGAAGTAAAGCGCAGCCCCGCCCGCGAATACCTCGACGTAACAGTCGTGCTTCGGAAAGCGCGGGATGATGTGATCCGCGAGGCGACGCTTGCCGCCGATCCAAGGAATGATGGGATTTGCCATTGTGAAAGCCGTTTTTAAACTTGGTGTAGAATCCGGCCCGCCTACCGGTAGGTAGCAGGGCCTTGGCTGATTCACTGGCGCTATCAGTGGAAAGGCGACCGTCGCGCGTGTTCCCGCACGCACGCCGGCCGCCCTGTTTCTCGTTACTTCTCCTCGCAGCTCGGCGTCTCGGGCCGAACCGCACACACGTAGCCCTGTAGGGCCGTCAGTTTGTCGATCTCGCGCTGATCGTCCCCGGCGACGGCAAAAACGCGCTCCGCAAGCGCTCCGTCGAGGTCCGCGTAGGCGGTGGCACCATCGCCCATGCCGGCGGGGCTGCCAGCGCCGGACAGACCGTCGCGACCGGCTGCCGCGCAGTTTCGGACGACGACGCGCAGCCGCTCAGTGCCAGCGCCAAGAGCAGCCCGCAGGCTGCGATTTTCGGCTTCATGCTTGTTTCTCTCCTTCGTGGTTTTCGCGTCGACGGCCGCAACCCGCGATGCCGCCGCGTCGTGCGCGGCGATCGCGCGCTGCTCGGCGTCGAGCGCTGCGCGCGAGATCGCGCCCAACGCTTCGGCGTGCCGTTGCGCATCGAGCGCTCGTGCGGCCTGCTCGTCGGCAAGCCGGCGTGCGCTGATCAGGTGGTCGATGCCTGCGCCGGCCGCCATGCCGAGCAGCGCGGCCAACAAATACGGAATGGCTGCCTTCGGCATCACAGCCCCCGCTCGCAGATCGCGCGCTCTTCCGCGCGCCGCTTCACCAAGCCGGGCAACACCCGGCCCCGCGCCGTCACCCACTGCGGACGTCCGTCGTCGGCCTCGTTCATCGCGCGGCACGCGCCACGCAAATCGCCCGCGCTGAAGCGCTTCGCTGTCGTGCTGCTGCAATAGGCCGTCGGGCCGATGTTGTCCGCGAAGCTCACGGCGGCAGCGAGCTGATAGGGACGCGCCTTCAAGCTCGGCGTGCATCGAAGCACCGCTTCCGCGTGCGTGATCAGATGCGCTTCGAGCGACGCGCGACACTCGGCCTCGCTGTACGCCTGGCCGACGACAACATCGCGCGTATCACCCATGCACTTCGTCGGGATGCCGACCGGGTCGAGATACCCGACCAGCTTGACGCCCTCGAACTTCGGCACGGCCACCGCCAGCACACCGGCCGCGATCGCCCCGACGGCACACACGAGCGTTTTCTTCGGCACCTTGATCACGCTTGCCCCCCTCGACGCCCCTTGTTCTTGATCAGGTAGTAGCACTGAAGGCAGATGTAGCCGCCCGTCAGCATCGACACGAGCAGCGACGCCCACCAGTTCGCATCGTGTCCCGATGCCCACAGCCATAGCGACGATGCAACCGGCGGGGCGCTCCTCGCAGCGCTCGCTGCAATTTCGCCTTTCACAATAATCGACCCCATAAAAAAAGCCGCCCGAACTATTTCGCAGCGGCTCACACTCATCTAGTTAATCTTCAGAAAATCGCTTCACCCACCAAAATTGGCAGTATCACAGTTCCATTTAAAATCTTAGCATTCAATCTCCGGGAATTGATAGGACGAGCACAAAGAGTGCCCCTATCGCCTCTCTACCGCCCGCCATTAATTGGATAATTGGAGTCTAAAAATGAGTCAGTACATCATCGAATACGCAGCCCAAAAGAATTTTGCGATTGGCGTCACCGATAAAATGGCGGGCAAATCCGTCGTACTTCTCGACCTCCGAAAAAATCCCGATCCGAGCAAATATATATGGGAAGTGCAAGATGATTTTACGATTGCTCTTCACTCATCTTCCGACAATCTGATCATCGATGCAGCCAATCTCACAGATCAATCACCCTTAATTCTTAGCACTTACGACCCCGACAACGTCACGAAAACACAGAAATGGCGTTATAAGGATAGCTTTTTTAAAAACGACACCAACACAAAATATTGCATCGACCTCGACAATCGCAAAGTTTCCGACGGATCCACCATCTGGGTCTACACTTCCAACGGATCACCGGCTCAGCAGTGGATTCTTTCCCCATACAGCTCACAGTTTGTCGAGCAACTAACCAATTTGAAGTAATTTAACCAATTCGCCGGAACGCTAATAGATAGCATTCCGGCGAATTAAAATCTAAATTCTTTCCATACGCACTCTTTAATTTAAACCGTCGTGATCGCACGTAAACGGCTTCCCGAACTAGGGTACGCACGATCTATCTCATCGGCACCGGAATCACCAGATTGATTTTCTTCGCCTGCTTCTTGCCGTGACCGGCCTTCGCCTTGCCCTTGTTGCCGGCGGTCAGCACGACTTCCGTCTCCCAACTGCGGCCGGCGTATTCGTGCGTCACCGACTCGACGAGGAAATCGCCGTCCGCGTCGCGCTTGAAACCCTTCAGCGTCACGGTCTTCTCCGCTGACACGTCGGCGCGGCCGAGCATCCGCATGCGGCTTGTCGCCGTGTGCCGGTTGAGCTTCGTCATGCGCGCGTGTGCCGCCGCCTTCGCGGCCTGCGGGCTCGCGAACGCGTGCCGCTCGGTATGCACGGCCGCCGCGCCGGGCGGCGCATCCGGATTCGGGATCGTCAGATCTATCTTCTTGCCCGACTTCGCGTCATGCACCTTCGTCCGCACGGCCGCGAAGCTCGCGCGATCCGGAAACGCAATCTCATAGTCGATCAGTTGATCCGGCCTGAGCACGAGCGCCGGCAGCGCCTTGCCGCTCGCGCTCTTGCCGCCGCCGATCGGCGTGACGATCAGCTTGCCCGCCTTCACGGTCGCGGTCGCGCCGTACTGCCGCGCGATCCGCGTGACGAAGTGCAAGTCGCTTTCGCCGAACTGATCCGCGCGCGGCACGACGACGTCGATCGAACACGCGGCCGCCCACTTGTTGCGCCGGGCGATGTCGCCGACGACATCGGCGAGCTTCGCGTTCGACCAGTTGCCGTAACGGTGCGTCTTCGACGTCGCCCGCAGGTTCGCCGGCCGGCCCCGGATCACGACGGTCGCCGGCGGCCCGCGCAACACGATCTCGTCGATCGCGTACTCGCCGAGCGCCGACAGCCCTTGCCCCGCCCACCCGAGCGAGATCTTCAGCGTCGCGCCCTTCGGCGGGAAGCGGATCACGCCGTCGCGGTCGTCGAGCTCGATCTCGCACTCGTCCGCCTCGAGGCCGGGCTTGTCCGTCGTCCGGATCCGCAGCACGCGATCCTGAATCGTGCGCGTGATGTCCGCGCCGTTCGCGATGATCTGGAATATCGCCTGCATCGCCCGCCCTCACGACCACAGCTGGATCGGCTCGTCGCGCGGCGCGTCGAGATCCGGCAACGTGATCAGCACGCCCGCGCGGAACGGCTGCGGCTCGCGCGCGAGGCCGGGATTCGCCGCATACACGGCTTCGACCGTGCCGCTCAGCGTGCCGTACGCGGCGTAGCAAAGCGTATCGAGCACGTCGCCGTCAGATGTTCTTAAAGTCCTCGCCATAGCGGCCAAACTCCAGACTGTAGGTTTGCTTACGCGGCGCTCCATCCGGCATGAGCGCCTCCTGTTCCTCTTCAACGCTTTGCAGATACCAGCGCCCGAGCACGTCGCCCGTGCCGGCCGTCAGTTGCACCGGCTTCATCCGTCCGCCGATCGCGCGCAACGCCTCCAATTGGCGCGTGCCGGCCCCGAGCGCCGGGAACACGACGCCGGACAGCACGATCGTCTCGCCGCCCTGGCTGACTGCCTGCAACGCTTCCGGCCGGTTCAGGCGCTCTTGCGACGCGACCTTGTAGCGCGTCGTGCGCCGCAGCTTGTCGTACGCGGCCGTCGACAGCCCGAAGTGGAAGCGCCGCCCTTCATCCGTCGTCAGCGTCAGCAGATGTGGGGTAGCCGATGCCGTGTCCGCGCCCAGTGAATCGAACACCGCGCCGAGCCCGGTCGCCTGCGACACCGATTTCACGGCCTTCGCGGTGTCGGTGCCGACGACGGCGGCGAATTGCGTCTCGACGCCCTTCAGCGCCCCCGTCACCGATTGCGCCGCCGCGTGGATCTGCGGATGGTTCGAGGCGTTCGCGATCCGCAGCACGCTGCCGACCGCGCCCGCCGTCGCGCGAAACCCGCGCGTCACCTCGCCGACCTTCGGGCTCAGATCGGTCGCGACCGACAGCGCACTGCTCGCGCCGTTCAGCAGCTCGGCGGCCGACGTCAGGTTGCCCGTCGCGAGCTTCGTCAACGTGTCGACCGTGTTCTGACTCGCCGCGCGATTGCGCTCGTAGACACGGCTGACGTGCTGCGCCCGTTCGGCCGCGATGCTGGCCTGCGTCGCCGCCTGCGTGATGCTTTTCACGAAATCCATCGCCCCTCCTACAAGTGCGGCGCGTCGAACAGCGCCGACCGGTTGTTGCGGTCCATCGACTGGGTCATCGCGCGTTGGATCTGCGGATTGATCCGCGCGAGCAGCCGGTCGGCCATCGCCTGATCGGCTCCACCGTCCAGCTTGATGTGGAAGACCGGCGCAAAGCTGTTTTGCTGCTCGACCTTGAACGCGCGCCGCTCGGCGACGCCGGGCGCGACGAGCGCCTTCGCGTTCGCGACCGCGCGCGCGGCGTCGGGCTCGTCGCCGCGTCGCTGAGTCGTCCACCGGGCGAGCGCCCCGAGCAGCTTCTGGCCGGCGAAGCTGCCGATCGCCCCGCCCGCGACGCCGCCGATCGCCGCGCCAATCGGCCCGCCGAACGCGCCAATCGACGCGCCGAGCTTCGCGCCGACGACGCCGCCCGCGAGACTGCCGCCGATGCCCGCGAAGTTTTCCGCCTTGCGCGCGCGCGTGTCGCCGCCGGCCGCCACCGCATAGGCGTCCTTCGCCGCAAGCCCGACCTTCAGCACCGTCCCGGCGAGCGCGATCTTCCCCGCATACGGCAACACGCGGCCGGCGACACCGCCCAGCGCGCGGCCGAGCCGCCCGAAGCGCCCGCCTCGGCCCGCCTTCCCGGTCGTCGCGCCCGCCGCGCTCGCGATCAGGTCGCCGACCGATCCACCGCCGATGCCGCCGCCCGGCAGGTTGACGACGAACACGCGCTGCACGCCGCTGGCCGCCGCACCGAGCGCGTCGAGCGCCTGGCCGCCACGACCATTCTTCGCCGCCTTGCCGCCCTTCCCGCCGCCATCCCGCGCCATGCGCCCGCCGCGCGCCACGTCGAGCACGCCGCGACCGATCGACCACGCCGCACGCGCGCCGCGATAGGCGATCGCCGCGCCCGCGACGCCGATGACGGCCGCCGCCGCACGCGGCGACGCATCGACGATGTCGCGCACCTTGCCGCCCGCTTGCTTCACCTGCTCGCCTGCGAGATCCGTCACGGGACGCAGCGCGTCGCCGATACTGCGCATCGCGTCGTCCCACTGATCCACGACCTCTTTCCAGATCTGCTTGGATGTTTCGCGGCGGTCATCGAGGTCTTTCTGGATCTGCCCGGAGATGTCCGCGCCGTTACGCTTCATCTTTTGATAGATGTCCGCGTTCTGCATGTAGGCCGTGAGCGCCGCCTTGACCTGCATGTCGGTGAACAGGTCGCCCGTCTTCATCGTCTCTTCGAACGCGCGAATCTGCTTCTGACGCTTGGCCGGATCCAGCTCGGCGTTGATCGACTTCGCCGCCTCGGCCAGTTGCCTGGCCTTCGCGGGGTCGACGCGCTCGATGTACGCGCGCGCGAGCACGAACGACGCTTCGAGCGTCGACCAGCCCTTGCCGATCGCCTCCTTCATCTTCGCTTCGTAGTCGACGCCGGCTTTCTCGTAGTTCCGCTTCGTCTCGCCCGAGCCGATCTTCGAGAACCAGTTTTTCAGGTTGTTCGCGGCTTCGTCGGCGTTGCCCGCCGTCTTCATCTGCACCTGAAGCATCGCGCCCAGCTGCGTGACCGAGTCCTGCCCCGTGATGCCGATCTTCTTCATTTCGGCGAGCAGCACCGGGAACCAGCGGGCCATGTCGACCGACTCGAACGAGCCTTCCTTGCCGAGATACGCGATCGCCTCCAGCGCCTTCAGCATCGCGACCGGATCCTTGATGTCCGCGTTCTGCTCCAGCGCCTGAATCATCTTCGCCGTCTCGACGCTCGTCGCACCCTGCCCGATCGAGAACTTCGCGACGGCCGGCGCGAAGCCGAGCGCGCGGTCGAGATCCATGCCGGCCGCCACCATCTGATTGACCGCCTCGGCCAGCTCGTTGCGGTTCATCCCGTTGGCCGACGCATTGCGCCGGATCCGTTCGGACATCGCGCGCTCTTCGCCCGTGCGCGCGATGCCCGCCTTGATCGCGATGTCGCGGATGATCGCCTGATACTGCGCCGACACCATCGTCGGCACCGCGATCGCGGCGGTCAGCTTCATCGAATCGCCGACCGCGCCCCGCATCGCCTCCCGGCCGCCGCTCAGGCGCTCGTGCCCCATCGCGCGCAGATCCAGCCCCCGCGCCGTGCGGCCGAGCCGCGCATACGCGCGATCGAGCCGGTCGACCTCGATGCCCGCGTCACGCAGGGTCCGCAGATTCGAATCCAGCTTGCGCCGGATCGTCTCGGCCGCGCTGTCGCCCGCGCGATGCAGGCGGCGGAACTCGTCCTGCAGCTTGATCGTCTCGCCGATCTGGCGTTGCCACATGCCCTTTTCGGCGGCCGTCTTGCGCAGCCCGACGATCTTCGATTGCGTGTCGGAGATCGCCTTGCCGAACGTCGCGGATACCGCCCCGCCGATCACGATCCCCAACGCGATACCGCGTTCCATATCCGCTCCCTGTCACGTCAATCCGTCAACCACCACACCAGATCCTCAAGCGTCAGGTCATCGATCGCTTGCGGGCTGATCGCGCATTCACGCAGCAGCCGCTTCGCCAGCGCCTTGACCGTTTTGTCGTGCAGCCGCACCAGCGGGTCGAAAGGAGTCGTACGCGCGTTGCATCGCCACGTAATCGGCCATGTCCATCTGTTCGAGCTCGTCGGGCGCGACGTCCGCGAGCATCGCGAACAGCGTGATCTCGCGCAGCTCGTCGTCGTCCTGCGCGCGCTTGCTCGCCGCGCGCACGTCGCGCACCTTCGGGCGGCGCATCGTCAGCGCATCGCGCAGCACGCCGTCGAGCGTAATCGGGTAGCCGAGCTTGATCGTGATCGTTTCCATCGTCGTTTCCTTGCAATGAGAAAGGGGCGCACGAAGCGCCCCTTCGGGTTCAAAGTTGCTTTGCTTCGCTTCGCGTTACATGCCGAGATCGCGCCGCACCTGCGCGAGCTGATCGACGCCGTCGATCATGCGCACGAAGCCGAACACGTCGATCTCGTGGATCGCCGAGCCGGCGATCTCCAGCTTGTAGTAGTTCAGCGACGCGGCGTATTTGATTTCCGCCTTCTCGCCCGACTTCCACGTGCCGGAGTCGACTTCGGTCAGCATCCCGCGCATGTGGACGGCAACGGCTTTCGTGCCGCCCTGGATGTCGCGGAACGACCCGCGAAACGTGGCGTTGAACGCGGTGCCGTCCGCGATCCCGAAGAACTTCAGCACGTCGCGCTCCAGCGTCGGCATCGAGAACGACGCTTCGAGCGGCTCCATGCCCTGATCGGTCTTGATCGCCACGTCCATGCCGCCCGCGCGGTAGTCGTCGGTCTTGATCTTGAGCTTCGGCGGCGTCACTTCGCTCGTACGCGCCGCGAAGCCGCGACCGTCGACGTACATCGCGAGATTGAAAAGTGTTTCCGGAATCAAGGTTCACCTCCTACGATTGGATATCGAGCACTTCCGTCAGCCACTGATTCGTGACCTCGAAACGGAAGATCGGGTTTTCTGCGGGCGGAACGTCGGTGAACCGGATGTTCCAGTACACCTTGCCCTGTTCGAGCTGGCTCGCGCTGTTCAGGCGCGCATCCGCGTAGACCTCGAAGTTGATGATCGCGCCCTGCGTGCGCAGGTCGCGCATGAACGCTTGCAGCCCTTCCGTGACGTCCTGCACGTAGGTCGCGGTGATGCCGCGGTCGACCGCCCACTTGTGGCCGGCCTGCACTGCGTCCATCACGATGTCGAGCGTGCGCACGCGCGTGACGAACGACCATTTCGGATCCGCCGACAGCGTGCGGTTGCCCCACAGGCGAAAGCCGCCGTCGCGGATGATCGTTGTGACGAACGCGTTGTTCAGCAGGTTCGCGCGGCACGTCTCGTCGCCGTCGAGAAACTCGATCGGCCGGCTCGTGCCCGTGATCCCGACGATCTCCTTGTTCGACGGCGACGCCCAAAAGCCGATCGCCGCGTCGGTCTGGCAGAACATGCCGGCCGCATAGGCGGAAGCCGGCGCGTCGACATCGACGTTTGTCGCGGTATCCCAATAGCGCACGCCCGGATCGACGAGATACAGCCGCTTGCTGCCGAAGTTCTTCGCGTACGCGATCGCGGCCTCGTCGTCCGTGTTCGGGCCGTCGAGAATCGCGATCGCGCGCAGCTTGTTCGCGAGCGCGTCGGCCGCCGTCGCGACGGCCTGCTTCGCCGTGTGGCCCGGCGCGATCAGCAGGCGCGGTTGCAGGTTGAACAGCGATTTGCCGTCGAGCAGCGCTTGCAGGCCGGTCCGCTTGCCGGCCGCCGAGACGCCGCCGATCACGTCCGACGCGAGCTGCGCGGCGTCGCCCTGCTTGTCGACGCCGACCGCGACGATCGCCGCCTTGCTCTGCGCGAAGATCGCGCGCGCGGCACAGGCCACGGCGCTATGCTCGCCGAACGCTTCGGCCGCGTCGTGCTCGTTCGTGAGCCGCACTGGTGCGTTCGGCTGCGCGAGATCCGCGCCCGGCGCGTAGGTGTCGACGAGGCCGACCACCGACGACGACGGCACCGCGATCGTACGCGGGCCGACGTCGACGACGGTCGTCGTCACACCGTGATAAAACGAGGTAGCACCCATTCAGGTCTCCAGAAAAGAAGAAGCCGCTCGGGGGAGCGGCTTCGATTGCGAGTGAGTGGCGGTCAGTGAGGCGTCGAGGACGGGGCGGGTTCTTCGGCGCCTTGATGTGCCGCCGCTTCGTCGTCCGTTCGCTGTTTCTCGTCGACGGCGATCCGGATTGCCGCCTCGTCCGGCTCATCCGGCCACGCGTGCGACGCCGGGAACTCGGCCGACTCGACGACGCGCACGAGCGCCATCTGATACGCCGCCCACGCCTCGAACAGCGCACGCTCGAACGCGTCGAGCTGGCCTGCCGTGAGCGCATCGGCCTTGCCGCGATTCTTCGTGCGCGCCGTCTCCATGCGCGCCGTGAAGTCGCTCATCGCGACCTCGCGCTGCTTGCGCGCGACGATCCGCTCGTCGACGCACCATGCGCCATCGCGCCAGATGTGCTCGTCGGACGGGCGCGGCGCGTCGGTTAGCGCCACGTCGTCCGGCCGGACGCCGGCGCGCGTGATCTCGGCCGGCGACCCGCTGTCGGTGCGGTACAGCCGCATGCCGCGATAGTCGGGCAGCAGCACCCATTCGCCGTCTTTCCAGAACGGCCACGTCAGCGGCGGCCGTTCGGGCAGCGGCTCGGTCGTGCAGAACGCCGGCACGAGCCAGCGCGTCGGATTGAGCGGATCGATGTCCGCCAGAAAGCTCACGACGTATTGACCCGTCGCGTTGTCGTATTGATTGCAGAGCATGTGACCTCTTGTTCAATAGGCGCGCAGCATCGCCATCACGGCGACGTTGCGCGGTCTGGATTCGTTGCCGCCATCGGCCGCGACGCTGATCACGTGATCGTGCGCACCCGCGCCCCCGATGCCGACGTTGTGGCCGTGCACCCCTGCTTCACCGAGCCAGATGCCGGTTCCACTCCCGCCGGTATTCCACTGGAACGTCCCGTGTGCGTCGCCACCGCCGCCGAGATACCCCTTTGCGCCGCCGCCACCGGTCCAGTAGTCGATCACCACACCATGCAAGTGGCCCGGATCGTTCACATGATGGTTGTGCTGACCCTGTGAATCCGTCCATGCGCTGTGTGAGTGATCGTCGACCCGGCTCGCGCTCGCGCCGTGCGCATGCGAACGGTTCTGGTCGCCTTCCGCCGTGCCGATCCTGCGGTCGGCGTTGACCCCGCGTCCGTCGTCCCAGCACCGCATGAACTCGCCGCGCAACTCGGGAATCCGGAACGTCGTCGCGCCGTCACCGTCCGAATAGCACCCCCAATTGCCCGCCGACCAATCCTTCTCGGCAACGAGTGCGCCGCTACCCTGTGCATATGCCCACAACGCCGGATAGTCCGCGCGCTTCAGCACCGCGCCGTTGCACTTCAGATAGCCGGCTCGCACGCTCGTGCGCATTTCGAAGACGATCTGACCGACCGCCGTCGTCGAGATCGCGTCGGCGACCCATTGCGTCGTTGCATATCGGTTCGACCGATCGCCGCCCGGCGGATGCACGCCGAATGCCGGTCGATCGAAATAGGTGCCGTCCGGCGCGAAATGCACGATCTGCACCGCATTGCTCGCCACGCCGAAGTGACCGTCGGCGATATGAAACAGGCCGGTATCGGGTGCGCCGTCGTTGCCGAACGTAAGCGACGGCGACCCGACGCTGCCCTCGGACAAGACGATGCGCGTGCCCGGCTCGCAGGTCAGGTCGCCCTTGAGCGTGCCGCCTTTGTTCAGGTCGAGCGGCGTCAGATTCCCTTGATGCCAGACCGGCTTGCCGTCGATACGGAACGTGCGGTCCTCGATCACGTACTGAAACGACCCGATCGTCGGCGACCACCAGCCCACCCCGTACTTGCTGGTGTAGAAATAGCCGTCGAGCGGCCCGAGTCGCAGATGACCTTCGCCCGCCGTCTTCGCGACGGTCAGATCGCCGGCAACGTCGACAGCGCCGCCGAAGGTCGCGCCCGCGCCGTTGCCGTCGACGGACACCTTGCCCGTCTCAAGCGACCACGACAGCGGCCGCCAGTCGCTCCACGAGCCGAGTGGATCACCCTTCTTCGTCGACATCAGATAGACCGACGTGTCGTCGTTGCGCAGGAACGCCCCGTAATCCTTGCCGACGGCGCGCAACTGGCCGCCGTCGCCGCGATCGAGCCCGGCGCTCACGCCGTTGTCGAACGATGCGGAGATCGTCGTGCGCACCTTGCGCAGACCGGCGGCGTCGACCGACCATTCGGCGGCCGGCACGCCCTTCAAAGTCACTTGGACGACGCCCGCCCTCGGCGAGAAAAGACCCGTATCCGGGTCGCCGTCAAAGCCGAATCCGGCATTGCTCGCCGTCCCCGCGCCGACCTTGCCGAGCAATGCGCCTCTCATCGCATCGCCCGCCTTCGATACCTTGTCGCCCCCTTGCCGCTCGATCTCGCCCTTCAAGAAGCGCGTGCGATTGGCGAGCTGCTTCGCTTGCAGGTTGTCGACTCCGTCCGGGCCGCCCATCACCGGATCCGACGTCTCCAGCTGATAGATCCCGTCGTCCCATTGAACCTGTTCCTTCAGGTTTGCCATGCTGCTATCACTCCCCGCGAATATTGGCCGTTGCGGACGGCCGTGCCGTTATGCCGGATCGCGACCGCCGAGTAATCGAGCTTGACCAGTTGACTGCGGGCAGGCGCGTAGCGCTCGATCGCGCGCATCAGCGCCTGTCCTTGGTCGCGCGTGATCGGCCGCTTCAGCTTCACGATGTACTCGGCCCACGCGCTCGCACGCCCGTGCACATATCCACCGTCGCGCGTGATCGAGCCGTCGCGGCGTTTTGCGATCCGCCCTTCCTGTATCTCGATCTCGCCGAAGCCGAGCCGTCTGACGACTTCGCGAATCGCCCACGGCGTGCCCTTCTTTCGGTGCAACTCCAACGAGCCCTTGATCAGCGCACGCCGCGCGTCGTCCGACTCGGCCAGCTCCCAGCCGTCGACGGCGACGGACCACGCGAGCCACGGCAGGAACGCCGCCGGACACCGATCGACGTCCATCAACGTGCGCAGGATCTCGGGATCGACGCTCGGCCGCAGCACGCGCGCGAGCGCGGCTTCGAGCGGCGTCTGATTCGACGGCAACAGCGGTTCACTCATCGAGCACCTTCAGGTTCAGGACGACCGACGTGCAAGCGGCGAATTCCTGTCCGTTGCACGTCACGTCGCCCAACGGGGCTTTCAGGTCGACTCGAACGACGCTGCTGCCGCGCGGATGGAGCGCCCCCGCAATCGCCGATCGCGCCATCCCGAGCTTCAGCCGCCGCGCGGCGTCGACTGCGACGTCGAGATCGCGCCTTCGCTCGGCCAGCACGACAGCCGGATCCGGACCGCGTCCGACATAGACGTCCGCCTCGACCGCGTACGTGATCGGTCGCGCCGGTACGACGAGCACGGTGTCGTTCAACGGCCGGACGTCTTCGGGAGACAGCGCCTTGCGCACTGCGTCGAGTAACGCGTCGTCCGGAACCCCGCCGTTCGACTGCGACATGATCGTCACGCGCACCGTGCCCGGCTCCGGACGATCGACCCACACGTCGAGCACATCGGGCGACGCATCGAGCGCGAGCTTGCGATACGCATCGATCGGTCCGGCGTCGGTCGACGTCTCGATCGCCAGTTGCGTGCGCAACCGGAACCGCTCGTCGCGCTCGTAGCGCGGCGGACGCGGCGGCGTCGCATTCGGATCGCCGGGGTCGACAATCGCTTTCTCGACGCCCCACAGCACGGCGATGTGTTCGAGGTCCGCGCCGGTCGCATAGGCGAGCATCGTCGCCCGCGCGGCATCGATGACGCGCGCGCGGAATCGAACTTCCTCATACGCGGCCAGCTCGATCAGCTTGACGACCGGATCCGATTCGAGCGCCGCGCTCCAGTCGGGATAGATGCGCTTGAAGTAGGCAAGCTTCATCTGATACGCGGCTTCGAAATCGAGCATCTCGACCAGATCGGGCGGATCGAGCAACGACAGATCGATCATCGTCATACCGTCACCTCGAAGATTTCGGCCTTGCCGTCGACGTCGCCGCGAATCTCGAACGTCACGCGCCCGTCGACGACCGCGAGCGCGACCACGCGATCGAGCTTGATGCGCGGTTCCCATCGGCCGATCGCACGCGCGGCCTCGGCCTGCGCCGACGAGATCCACCCGCGCGTGATCGGCAGGTCGACCATCGCCGGGATGTCGGAACCGTATTCGGGTCGCTCGCGCCGTGTGCCTCGACGTGTGCCGAGAATGTCGCCGACGCTCTGCTTCAGATGCGCCAAGCCCGTCAGCGGTGCGCCGGTCCATCGGTCCATCCCGACCAACGTATCGGCAACGCTCATGCTCGATCCTCAAGCCGCTTGAAGTCCGGATGTGCGTCGAGATACTCGACATGCGACGCCGTCTGCGCGACTGCCTCGCCCTTCGAAACGTACAGCATCGAGCCGTCGGGAAAAATGACGACGCGATTACGAAAGCGCGTATCGAGAAACGTCGTGCTCGTCGGCGCGAGCGCTCGCGGACTGTCTTTTTCCATTGCCTTTCTCCAAAAACAAAACCCCGCGATTGCGGGGCAAAGTGGCTTTGTTGACGAACGGGCTACAGCGGCGGCGACACGGGCGCTCCGTCGCCTTGCTCCATGTGGCTGTGCCCAAGGAACGACTTGCCGCCGATCTCGACATCGGCCGTATAGCGAGCGCCGCCGTCGACTTCCACGGCGGGGCCGCCAGCCGCACCCGCCTTGCCCTGCATGCCCCCGTTGAACGTCAGGCGCTGCTCGGTTGTCGTATTCCCCGTGAACGTCGAATCCGGAACGTCGCCGAGCAGCTTGGGCGTGCGCAGCATTACACCGTCCGCGCGTAGCTCAAGCTCGGTGCCGCCGATGCGGAAGACGATCCGCCCGCCCGCCGGCACGTCGATCCGGTACTCATGCGACGCATGGTCGTAGACCTGCGACGCCCCGTCCGGGAAATCGAACGCCGTTTCGTTCGGACTACTTCGCGCGGCCTCGCCGTGCTGCTCCGCGTAGTAGCCGGGCACCGCATACGCGCTCGACAGTTCGCCCGACGACGAGAAAACCGACGCCTGCTCGCCTTCGGACGGCGGACGCCAGAAGCGCACCGCGCCGGCCGCGACCGTGAACCATGGCAACCAGTCGCTGACCCAATCGCCGACGCGCACGCGGCATCGCGGCGGGTCGTATGACACCGCGTCGACCGTGCCTTGCTGCACGATGCAGGCAAGCCGCCGGTCCATCTCGCCGATTTCATACTCGAGCATCGTCACTCCGGAAAGTCGACCGCCGCGTCCTGCGCCGGATCCCAATAGCTGCCCTCGTTGCCCGGCCCCGTCGACGGGTCAACGCCCCATACGAGCGTGCGGCCGTCCGGGATCTCTTCCAGCTCACCGCCGATCCCGAATTCGTGCGTCCATTCGACGAGCCACACGAGGTAAGTGTCGAGCTGCGGCCGGAACGGGTCTTCACCAACCTGCACCACCCTACCGGGCGCGATCGGCAAGCCCCACGTCTGCATGTGAACCGCGAGCGCCAGACGCGCGGCAGCCTCGCGCACGTGCAGCTCGTGCCCGGCGCCGAACGGATCGACGATGATCCGCGCCTGCATGCGCCCGATCAGAGAGACGCTGCCGCTCCCGTCGTCGTGTCCGGGTTCCATCTCGGCCAGTTCGACCGCGATCAACGGCGTCTGAATCTGCGAACCGATCTCCGGATACGCTTCGATCCGTTCGAACATCGGCAGCGCTTCGCGCAGGCCCTTCACGATCGCGTCGTGTAGCAATTTGAGGTTATCGAGCACGTCCCATCGCCTTCTGTAGTTCGTAGTTCACTTCCTGCCGCAGGATCGTCAACAGCCGTTCCTCGCACGCCTTCGCCGCGCGGCGAAACGCCGGGTCGCCGGTCTGCTGCCATTCGACCGTGACGATCCGGTACGGCGTGCGCGCCTTGCCCACGCGCTCGAAGATCGGCCCGTTCGGCTTGCGCGTCGTCTGCCGCCATGCGCCCTGAAACGACGTCCGGCCGGCCCGCATGCCTTTCTTCGTCTTCACGACCGAGCCGAGGCGGTGCGCCTCGATCGGGTTCAGCCCGAGCCACACCTTGCCGGTATCGGCCGAACGCAGGAAGAAGTACATCCGGCGGCGGATCGCCTTCTGCGGGATCCGCGTCGCCGCGCTGACTTCCTTCGCGGTCTGGCTCTTGATCCATGCGCCCGTCTTGCGCAGCGTGCGCCGCCACGCGCCTTGCATCGCGGATCGCGACAAGCCCTGCAAGACGGCCGTGACCGCACCGATGTCAATTTCGACTTTCAGTTGGTTCATGTCATTGCAGCACCAAGATCGTCCAACCCGTGCCGTCCGGCTGCGCCTCGACGACGCGATAGCGCCCGCTGCGCGCGACGACGATGCTGCCCGGCCGAATGCCGACGGCGTCTTCGTCGATCACGTGCAGCATGGGCGCAACGAGGTTCGTGCGTTGCGAGCCAAGATCGGGGCCGAGCCAAGGCGTGTTGAACATGCCGCGCACGGGACGGCCGTCGACGACCACGTCGTCGTCGCCCAGATCCCGCAGCACGGCGGCGTCGACGTCCGCTATCAGGTCGCGAAACGCCATGTCACGCCTTCAGGCGGATGCACGCACGCGGGCGCGTGCAGAGGTGGATCGGGTTCGACTGCGCCTCGATCTCGACACCCTTGTTGAACGGCATGACTTCCTGCCGCGCGTAGTACGGCAGGCCGATCGTGTTGACCGCGTCGACGTAGTCGCCGGGCGCGAAGCGCGAGATGAACAGATCCGGCACGCCTTCCGGCACCGCATACGCTTCGTCGTCGCCGACGAACGGGATGCCGCCGACCTTGCCCCGATAGCGCTCGAACACGATGCCGTCCAGTTCGATCGCCCCGCGCGGATCGCCGCGCAGCGCCGCTGCCGCCGCCGTGTTCAGGAACGTCTCTTTCACGGTCGGCAGCGTCAGCAGCTTGCGCCAGAAGTTGCGCCCGCAGAACGCGCGCACGCTCGAAAACGGCACGTTGCCGAGCGCGTCCTCGATCGCTTCGAGCGTATCCTCGTTCTTGATCCGGATTTCGGTCTTCGCGTTCGACAGCTCGTATTCGATGACCTGCTGCTCGATGCCGAAGCTGTCGAGCAGGTTCGCGACGACCCGCTTGCCGTCCGCGTCGAGGATCACGCCGCGCACCGCGCCGAGACGGTGATACTCGTGCGTCGCGTCGATCTGGCGGCGCATCTTCGCAAGCCGCTTGTCGACGTAGCGCTGCACCGTCTCCAGTTCGGAGTCGTCGCCGAACGCGCGCAGGTTCTGGATCTCGTCCGCCTTGATGACCGCGCGCTGCGGCAGGTGGACGGTGTTGAACGGAATCAGGCTCGGCTTGCTGCCCAACACGTTCGGCGCGGGCGAGCCACGCACGCCGGCCGCCACGAGCGCGAGCGTTTCGCCGTCGCGCTCGATCTGCACGGTCGTCGTCGTGATGCCTTCCTCGTCGAACAGGCCCGACTCGCCGAGGCGGCCCGGCATGTGCGGCTGCTCGTTGATCGACGCGGTCAGGGACGACAGCGAGAACGCGTCGTCGTTGAAGATTGCGATGTCTGCCATATGCACTCCAGAAATGAAAAAGCCGCGCATCGGCGCGGCTTCGGGATCGGGGGATTCGCTGCGATCAGCGGATGACGATGTGGTGCGAGGCCAGATCGTCGCGGGCGGGCACATCGAGGCCCGCGAGCAAGCGCGCGTCGACTTCGGCGAGCCGCTTGATCGCAACCGCCGGACGCGGCTTGTCGGACGCCGGCAACGGCGCGTACAGGATGCCGACCGCGACTTCCGCGCCGGTATTCGCGGCGTTGTCGTACGGCGCGTATTCGCCCGTGCCGATCGTGCCGAGCACGCAGCCGGACGGCAACGCCGGACCGGCCGCGACCGTGATCGCATCGCGCGAGATCTGGCCGGGGCCTTCCGAGATCAGAAATTCGGCGGGCAACACGCCCATCGTCTTGATGTTGGACATTCAACGCTCCTTTCAGCGATGCAAAGTTACTTGGCCACGCGGCGGGCCGCGTAGATGTCGGACGTCCGCACGGCACGGCTACGCGCCTGCGGAACGGTTTGCTGCGTCGGATCGGGCCGGCCGTTGACACGGGACTGCGACGCCGTGATGCGCTCGAACAGCCGCGCACGCACCTGATCCGGCGTCAGGCCGTCGCCGACATACTGCGCGGTCAGGTCCGCTTGATTCGCCGCGAGGCAGATGCCCGCGATGTCGGTCGCGTTGCGGATCGCGCGATCGACCGTCTCGCGATCGCGCAGACCGGTCGACGCGATCACGCCTTCCGCGCATGCGACGAGATTCGCGTCGCGCAGCGTGTTGAACACGTGCGCTGCGAGCGCCGTGACGTCGGGCGCTTGCGGCTTCGGTGGGGGCTCCGGATCGGGCTCCGGATCGGGCGTCGGATCGGCCGGCGGGGCGGCCGGCGGGGCGGCCGGCGGAACAGTCGGTTGCGCCGCCGCTTGGTCGGCCGAATCGAGCAGCGTGCGCACGTGCTCGGGAACGGCCGAGAAACGCGCGAGAAGCGGCGCTGCGCCGGCCGACGCCGCGAGCTTGACCGGGGCCTCGATCACGTCGCAGAAGCCCTTCTCCTTCGCCTCTGCGGCCGTCATCCATGTCTCGGCATCCATCATCGCCCGCACGTCGTCTTCGGACAGACCGCTGCGTTGCGCGTACGCCGCCAGAATGCCGGCGCTCGCACTGTCGAGCAGGTCGGCGACGCGGCGCATGTCTTTCGATTCGCCGGCCGCGACCGTGTGCGGATGGTGGATCATCAACAGCGCGTTCTCGGGCATCTCGATCTCGTCGCACGCCATCAGCACCAGCGACGCGGCCGACGCCGCGATCCCGTCGACGCGCCCCTTCACCTTGCCGGCGTAGCGGCGCAACGCGTTGTAGATCGCGAACGCGTCGAACACGTCGCCGCCCATCGAGTTGATCGCAACCACGATCGACGACGCGTTCGTCGCGACGGCGTCGAGCTGCGACACGAAGTTCTGCGCGTCGGTGCCCCAGAATCCGATGTCGCTATAGATCCGGATTTCGACGACCTTGTCGCCGCCGGCCGCCGCTTGCGCGCGGATGTCCCACCATTTGCGGTTTCGTTTCATTCCCCGTCCTCTTTCAAATCACTGCCTTTGCCGTCTTCGGTCGCGAGCTGCGTGTCGTAACGCAATCCGAGCTGCCGCTCGCGTGCGAGATCCGCCGCGTTCTCCGCGTCGACCTGTTCCGGATCGTCGCCGCGCGCGAGCACCGCGCCCGTGCGGCTCGCGAGGCCCGCGCGGATCTCCATGCGCTTCGCCGTGACATCCTGCACCGGGTGGATGTACGGCCAGCCCTGCGGCACCCATCGCACACGCAGGTAGTCGCGACGCCTGCGGTAGTAATCGGGCATCGGCATCGCGCCCGACAGCGCGCACGCGTCGACCCACCAGCGCCAGACCTTGCGGCAGAACTGGTGAATGAACACGTTCCATTGAAGCTGTTCCACCGTGCGGCGGAACTCGTTCAGGATCACGCGCAGCACGCGGTCGTTGACGTCGCGCAGGTCGCCTGTCAGCACCTCGTACGGCATGCCGACCGACGCGGCCGCCGCCATCAGCTGCTGCCGCATGAACGGCGCGTAATCGTTGCCGGCTCCGGGCGGGTCCGCAAACGTCACGGTCTCACCGGACGCCAGCTCCTGCATCCCGCCGGGCTCGAGCGAGACGACCGGCGAGAATCCGTCGTCGTCGTACTGCACCGCCGCGCCGGAAACCGGATCGCCCATCGGCCCAAGCTCGGCCTGCGGCTTCACGATGAAGCCGGCAAACAGGTTGCTGACCTCTTGCCGGAACAGCACTGCGTCGTCGAAGTTGTCGAGCGAGTGCAGCCGAAGCAGCACCGTCGACAGCTCGGGCACGCCGCGCACCTGCCCCGGCCGCAGCGCGAGGAAGACGTGCGCGATCTCGTCGGCCGGCACGCGCACCGTCCGCGTGCTGTCGCCTGTCTGCCGCCCATACTCGCCCGGATGCCGGGTCAACAGGTGATAGGCGACACGGCGGCCGTCGTCGTCGAACTCGACGCCGTTGATGATCTCGCCGTGAGGCAGGCGCGCGTTCTTGTTCACCGGCAGATGGTCGCCTTCGAGCAACTGCACCTGTAACGGCACGGCCAACCCGTCGCGCGGACTGCGCAGCCGTCGGCGCACGAGTACCTCGCCGTCGCTGAAGAACGCGCGCGCGGCGAGTGTCTGCAAGCCGGGCATGTCGAACAGCTCGTCGGCGTCGATCTCCTCGGCGCTGTCGTCCCAAAGCTGCTTTTGCTGCCTTCGAACGGCATCGTCAGGATGCTTCGGATGCGCCTGAATGCCAGAGCCGATCGTGTTCGACACGAGCCGCGCGATCGCCGTCTTCGCCCACGGATCGTTCCGGATTGCGTCGCGCGCGCGATGCCGCATCAACGACAGGTTCTGCACCGCCGCCATGTTCGGTCCGGCGCTCGACGCCTTCCACGACTTCGCGCGCGCGCCTCCCGCGCTCGCCGACTCGTACGCCGATGCCTTCAGGCGCGTCGGCATCACGAAGCCGCGTTGCGCGAGCGCCGGATACGGGCGACTCATCGAACCCCCTTGCCCGCATGCCGCAGCCGGACGATGCGCGAGCGCCCGCTCGCACCATCGAGCGCGCGAATGATCTCGGTTTGCGCCTCCCGCAGCTCGAAAATCGACCGGTACTTCACACGGCGATCGGCGTATTGCACTTCCAGCTCGCCTTTCGCGATCGCGGACTGGATGCGCTCCAGGTCCCGCTTCGTGTATGCCATGGGTTCCTCCTAGCGACGCGTCAGGTAGGCCGAACGGCCCATGCGACGCCCCTGAATACGAGAAACCCCGCTCGGTGGCGGGGTTTCGATGGGTTTGGTTGTCTGCGGATGCGGTCGCGGTTGCTCGGCCGGATCCGGTTCGCCGGGCGCATCCGGCAGCACCTCGACCGGCAGCGCCGACGGCAGCGCGTCGAGCACCGGCACCGCCTCGAACAGCGACACCTGCGACAAGCGTTGCTGCTCGACCTGCCAATGCATCTCCGTCATCAGATGCGTCTTGACGCTGCGCGCCGCATGCAGCGCGTACACCTCACAGTCGAGCGCCTCGTTACGCGCGCCGGCTTTCTTCTGCCACACGCGCTTGGTCCCGATGCGGGCGGGCACCTTGACCTCGGCCGTCAGCTGCGACAGATAATCGGAACGGACATCGCGATACCAGTGCATGCGGCCCGGTCCGTCGCCGTCCAGCTTGAGCCGGTTGTCGAGAATCAGATCCTTGGCCTTGCTCACGCCGACCATGAACGGCCGCAGCCCGTACTTCGCCGCCTTACTGTTGTTCCGCGTCGAGTCGACCGACGCGCGCGGCGTACTGAAGATCTCGGCGTTGGCATCCGTGCTGCCCTTGATCGCCATCACGTTCAGCCCCTGCCGCTGCGCCGCGCGCACATACTTGTAAACCGCATCGGACGTCGAGCCGTCCGACGAGTCGATCGACATCGCCCGGACCCGCGCCATGCCGCCCGCCTCGTGACGATAGGCATGCGTGAGCAGCGTCGTGAGCGCGCCCCATACACCGCCCGTCAGCGGATCCTCGCCTTGGTCGAGCACGTTGCCGTAGATCTCGTCCCACGCGATTAGCCAGCTCTCCTCGCCGCGCCCCCACGCGCGCAGCACGATCGCGATGCGGTCATGCTGGACGTCGACGCCGAGCGTCAGCAGCAAGCCGCCCATCGGCACCGTGAACGCCGGATACGGCATCGCGCGCTCGGCGAGCGCATCGATTTCCGGAAGGTCGCTCTTGTACTTGTACGGCCGGCCCTGCGAGTTGTTCACGAACGAGCGCATCTTCGTGTCGTCGCCGGTACGCAACGCCTTCTCCGCCGTGAGCCACTTCTTGACCAGCTCCGACATGCGCGAGCCGGGAAACGGCGACACCAGTTCATTCAGCCGGAATCCGGCGACGCCATAAAACGGCGCGGTCGCCACCCATCGGCCTCGGCGCACGGCGCGAATGCGCATCGAGTCGTCCCACAACGTGCCGCAATGCGGGCACGTGTATCGCGCCGATTCGGGTCGAGCGCGGCCGAACACTTCATGCGCCACGTCGGCGTCCTCCGTCCACGTGACGTTCTCCCACGTCAGCTCGTGCTCGTCGCCGCAATCCGGGCAAGGCACCAGATAGACGCGCTGATCCGACGCCACGTATGCCTGCTGAATGCGCGAGAAGCCGTCGACCGTCGGCGTGCCGCCGAAGATCACCTTGCGCCGGCTGTCCGAGTAGCTCTTGTTGCGCTCTTCCAGCAGCGTGATCGAATCGCCCTGCTCGCGCACGTTCTGGTTCGCGTCGTCCGGCTCCTCCACCGCGACGACGGGCGCGGGCGTCGACTTGACGTCGTCCGGCGCGTTCGACGTGATGAACTTCAGGAAACCGCGCGGGAAGGTCTTGTGATCCCACAGGTTGTTCTTGTCGCGGCTCGCGTGTACCGGAAGCTTCGCCGAGAGACGCGGCGTCACCTCGACCATCGGCTCGAATTTTTCGAGGTTGAACTTCTTCGCCGACTTCTCTTTCGCGAACATCACGATCATCGGGCACGGGTCGACGTCGATCCGCCGGCCGACGTAGTTCAGCAGCACCCCGTCCGTCCATGCGACCTGCGCCGACTTCATGCACACGACCTTCTGCACGCGCGGATCGTCGAGCGCCGCGTGCATGCCGAACACCCACGGCGTGATGTTCGGGTTATAGCGGCCGGGGCTCGCGGACGCCTTCGCGCTCATCCGACGATGCTTGCGCGCCCAGTCCGTCGTCCCGATCTTCTCCGGCGGACGCAGCAGCTGCGCGATCCGCCGAATCACCGCCCGAACCGTCTGAGTCGTATCCAGAAAGCTGTTCAAGACACCCATACATATGCTCGTTCAACCATTCGAGGTCAATTTCCACGTCATACAGCGTGCGCAATTCCTGCACCAGCTTGTCGGATAGCGCCAGCAATTCCGTCTGAAAGGCACCGACCATCTGGCCATATGCCTGCTCAAGCTGCGCTGCGTTGACCAGCTGCCCTTTCTTTTCGGCCAGCGTCAGCAGTTTGATTTCGCGATCGACACGTTCGGTCATCGCGCGTTCGGCCACGAGATCAATACCGGTTTCGCTTGCGCGACCGGCGGCCATCTCTCGCAAGTGCCGAAGGTAAACCGTGCGGATCTCATCCATCGACGCCGTTCGATAATCGATGTCGAGTCGTTCGACAAGACGCGAGACCGTCGACCGCTCGAGGTCAAGGTGTTCGGCGATCTGCTGTTGGGTCAGCATGTGAATGTGCCCCCCTATAGAGATTCAACAGTAGAGAAAAAACGCGGGTGCGCGCCCCCGCATGACCTGAGGGCCGGAGGGTCCCCGTCCTGCTCAAAAAATAGGCAAATCGGGCACCCCGCCCACCCCTGCGGCCCTGAAACCCTTGTCTGGCGGGGGTTTCAGCCGAATGCCGCGACCTCCGCGACGCCCCCTTCGGGAGCGCGGTCCCGCGCCCACATGACGCGGTCGATTGCGTCGTCCAACTGGAGACAGCGGACGGTCACACCGCCGTCGCTCCGATCCTCATCCCACGCCGACCACAACTCGCATGGGCGGGCGTCCGCAGATTCGATGTGCATTTCTGCGCCTCAATGCAAAAAGCCCCGAGGGCTTTCGCACTCAGGGCTTTGGAATTCATTTCGTAGGGGCGAGCGCCCCCACACGACCTAACGGGCTCCTCGTATCGTTGTTTTGTCCCGAGAGGTTTGCACGACTCACGCGCGGTGCCAGCGAATATCCAGTGACGCGGTAAAGGATGTGCGAAGTTTACGCGATCCGCTCTTGGAATGGAAGACGTTTCATTCTCGCAATTGGCAGCGCAACGTGTCAGACACTGAACCATTGACCGCGTCGAGCAGCCCGAGCATGTCGTGAAAGCGCCAAGACCAATTGCGCCGATACTCCTTGAGTGTCACACCGAGCGCCTGCGCGCGCGCCGCTTCTTCGATCGGCCGCTTACCAGCCCCGCCACAATCAGGGCAAATCTGCCGCCCATGAATAGTTGTAGGCGCAGCGATCTGCACGCGCCCCACACCGCGGCAAACGTCACATCCTTCGTACTCCCTGAATACCAGCGGTCCGTTACGACCGTGAAAGAACGGAATCCGCTCCTCCGCAACACATACCTTCCCGCGCCCTGCGCAAACGAGGCACCGCATCGTCGCCTTCGGCTGTTCGGTTGATCGCCGAACAACGCCACGGCCTTCGCACGTCACACATTGATCGTTGACCCACTCGTCGAGCAACCGCAGCGCGAATCGTTCGATCACATCTACTTGCGCACGCTCGACCGCATTACCGGCGCGTTGTTCGCGACGCTCGTCACGCTTCAATCCGGTGAATTTCCCGCGTTTGAAGCGCCCCGAGGTTCGCATCATCTGCGCCAACAGCAGCATCGCGCGTCGAATCATTTCGGGCTTCGCCTGCTGCGCGACCTTGATCCGAACCAGCAATCGACCGAGATCGTTCGCAAAGGCGAGTGCGCCCAAAGTAACTTTCGGATCGGCAATCGGGTCGGTGAACTGACCACGCACGCTCATCGCGACTCCCGCCCGCTCCATCAGATCCATCATCGCTTTCTCCTTAACGTCCTAATGTCCCAATGTCCCAAGGGAAAAGGCTTGCAGGGGCGCGCGCGCCCGCGACATGCGCCGCTCACGTCGCGCATGTCGCGCGCCCGCCCCCGCACACGAAGCCGCGCTTTGGGACGTTGGGACACGGGACGGCCACGGCGCGCCAAAGCAGGCAACACAGCGCGCCGCGAACAACATCGCAGCGCGCCGAACGCGATCAAAGCGGGCTGTCGTCATCGCCTGCCGTGACCGCTTCGAGCGCCGCTTCCGGCTCCTGCTCCTCGCGCACGTAGTACCAGCCGCGCGAACCCGTCGACTCACGCTTGCGCACCCACCCGAGGGACTTCAGCGCCTTACCGATGCGGCGCTGTTCCGCGAGCGTCCATTTCGACGTGTCGAGCTTCAGGATGTCGGCCAGAATCGCCTCCATCGTCGTGTGCGACACGTATTCCAGCGCCTTCGCGATCTTGTCCTCGTACACGTCGCCTTCGTACCGCTCGGCCTGCTCGATCTCGAACAGCGGGCGCTCCTGCTCCGTCACGTGCCACACGACGCCCGCGCGGTACAGGAGGACGGCCTCGGCCCACAACTGATCACGCACGCGCGCAATGCCGTCGATATCGACCAAGCCGCCCACACGCAAAGGCCAGTAGCGCCGGTTGCCCGACTCGTCCTTGAGGTACGTATCGAAGTTGACGGAACCCGCGAAAACGCACTGACGCGGCACATCGGTCGCCCGCTTCCCGTAGAAGTTTCGGAACCGGTCGACGGCCGTCGCGAAAAAGCTCTTGACCGCCGACGAGTCCGCTTTGTTCAGCGAATCCAGCTCGATCACCCACTTGCCCGCCATCACCGCGTACGTGTCCTTGTTGCCGATCTGGATCGGCGTGTCGGTGAACCATTGCGCGCCGGCCAGCACCTTAAGCGCCGTCGACTTGCGCGCCCCCTGCTTGCCTTCGAGGATCAGCACGTTGTCGACCTTGCAGCCCGGCTGCATCACGCGCGCGACGGCCGCGATCATCCATTTCATGAAGGCCAGTTGCACGTACTCGCTGTCGGCCACGCGCAGATACGTCGACGGCATCGCGCGCACGCGCGGCACGCCATCCCATTCCAGCCCCTCCAGGTATTCGCGAACGTCGTGAAAGTGCGTTGCGTCCGCGACCAGCAGCACCGCGTTCATCACGATATCCGTGCGCACCGAGATGCCGTACCGCTGCGACAACCAGAGCACGCAGCGCTGATCGTCCATGTCCGTCCATTCACCCGTGGCGCCCTGCGGGAACGGCGGGGCCTTGCGCTTCATCACGCGACCGCCGAAATCGTCCTGCTCGATCACGCCCCGCCATGCCTTGTGATTCGAGAGGATCAGGTGGACATTGCCGAGCGTCGGCAGCAGCGTGCCCTTGTCCGACCGCGCGAGATCCTGCTCCCACGTGTGCGCGCCATTCTCAGCTTCGCGCCCGTCCCATGCCGGCTGTTCTGCGGCAGCGGACGTCGCGGCGGACATCTGTCGCTCGGCATCGACCGCGGCCGGGCGAACGTCTTCGTTTGCCGGCGCGAGGACCGACAGGATCGCCGCCTGCACCCGCCGCGCGACGGCGTCCAACCCTTCCTCGACGTGCAGATCGTTGAAGTCCGTGAGCTTGCGCTCGCCGCGATCGGCGAACGTCGGATAGACGACGCTGACGCCAGCGATCTCGGCAGCCGCTTCGTACGCCCGTTTCAGGCCGGCGTTCTCGAAGCGTTTGCGCCGCTGCGGCAGGACGTCGTTGCCGTACGTCACCTCGACGTAGGCCGCGCCGTTGCCGTCGACGCGACGATACGCTGCAACCATGTACCACGTCTTCTTAGCCTCGATCCGGATCGGCGCAGCCTCGAACGGCAGATCGCCCCGAAAGTCGAACTCCTCCGCAAGCCAGTCGCGCATCCGCTGCTCGATCTTCCAGTCGTCGTCCGCGCAGATCAGCACGTGCGCGTTCGGATGCGCGTCGCGCAGATAGCGGGCGGTCGACGGGATCCCGCCCGCATCAAAGCAGACGCAAAGCGCGAACGCTTCGGCCGTCGCCATTCGCACCGACCGGCCGGTTGCATAGCCTTCGGCGATCATCACAAGTTGGTCGTCCGGCTTCACTTCGCCGAGCAGGCAGGCCGCCCCCTTCTTCTCCATGCCCTTGTTGAAGCGCTTCGCGCCGTCCGGCGTGATCTTCTGAAGCCCCACGAGCCGCGCCTCGTCGCCGTACTGATACATCGGCACGAAGATCGTGCCGTCCGAATCGAACCGCACGCCTTCGGCCGTCACATGCTTGCGCTCCAGATAGGCCGACACGCCTCGTTCGCTCGCGCGCGCCCATTGATCGCACGCGCGATTCGCGGCCATTCGCGCCGCACGCACCGAGCGCTCCGCTTCCGCCCGCTCGGCGGCCTCTTGGCGGCGTCGCGTCTCCGCGAGCGCTTCCTCGCTCAGCGGCGCACCGTTCCACTGGAATCGCTCCGTGCCCGGATCGTCGCCGGAGAAGTGACCGAACGTGCCCGTATAGCCGATCACCGCGCCCTTGCTGACGACCTCGCGCAACTGATACCAGTATTTCTTGCGCGGGCCGTAGCGATGATGCTTGCCGTCCGCGACCGGGTGGCCGGACGGCAGTTCCGGATGATCGGCGTTACAGAGTTGCTGGACGATTTGATCGAGCGTCGACATAGGGATATTCACCTCTTGAAAGCAATCCCTCGCGCGCTGTCGATGGCGGTCAAAATCCGCGCTTTTCCGGCGGCGTCATGTAACGGCGGCATGACACAAGTTTCAAAATCGACGTTGCAGGAGCGACGAACCTGTCGGAAGCGGGATATTGACGCGGGGCGCGACGTAAGGAGCCCGTAGGGCGACTGGAGGCGCGCCCCGCGTCG
>NZ_LOVS01000120.1:0-526 GCF_001523835.1 Burkholderia sp. ABCPW 14
CGAATTCGAGGCCCGGGCCGAGCGTCGCGCGCGCCTTGTCGAACAACAGCGGATGCCAGATGTGCGGCACGATCGTCACCGGGCTGCGCAGCCCCGATTCGAGGTAGTGTCCGCACGAGTGCTCGAATTCGGGAATCGTCCAGACGCCGTCGTAGCGCGCGCCCGAAAACAGGAAGCCGGACGGCTTGTCGAAGATCGCACGCTCGATGTCGATCACGTAGTCGTTGCCGACACGCATCGTCACGACCTTGCCGCCGCGCTGCTGATACGCGGCGATCCAGCCGGCGTTGAACTGCGCGCTCATCTCGATCACCACGTCGCAGCGCGTCATCGCCTCGTCCATCGAGACGAGCGGCACGTTCCATTTGCCGAGCATCAGTTGCGGATCGGCGTCGTTCGCGCCGCCGTTGATCATCACCGCTTCGGCGACGAGCGGCGACTGGCGCAGCAGCAGCACGAGCAGCAGGCAGTTCTGAAAAATGCCGTTCTCCCACAGCGACTGGCCGGCGCCGCGCACGAACAGCGA
>NZ_LOVS01000121.1:0-990 GCF_001523835.1 Burkholderia sp. ABCPW 14
GCGGCGACCGCGCCGCGCAGCCCTTTCATCAGACGCATGTGCAGCCACGCCGCGTAGTTCAGCCACACGATGAGCGCCCAGGTTTCCTTCGGATCCCAGCTCCAGTAGCCGCCCCACGCCTCGGCCGCCCACAGTGCGCCGAGAATCGTCGCGATCGTGAAGAATGCGAAGCCGACCGCGATCGACTTGTACATCACGTCGTCGAGCACTTCGAGCGCCGGCAGGCGATCGGCGAGCACGCCGCGCGCCTTCACCAGATACGCGAGCGCGACCATCGCGGACAGCGCGAAGCTGCCGTAGCCAATGAAGTTCGCCGGCACGTGGATCTTCATCCACCAGCTCTGCAGCGCGGGAACGAGCGGCTGGATCTGCTGCGCGTCGCGCGCGATCGAATACCACATCAGGAAGCCGACCGCCGCGCTGATCACGAGCAGCACGAACGCGCCCAGCGCGCGCGTGCCGTAATGCCCTTCGTAGTACAGATAGAGGAGCGCGGTGATGAGGCTGAACAGCACGAATACTTCGTACAGATTCGACACGGGGATGTGACCGACGTCCGCGCCGATCAGATACGACTCGTACCAGCGCACCATCAGGCCGGTGAAGCCCATCAGCACGGCGACCCACGTGAGCTTCTGGCCGATCGCGCCGCCGGACTCGGCGCGCGACAGCATGCCGATCCAGTAGAAAAGGGTTGCCAGCACGAAGAGCGCGCTCATCCACAGGATCGCCGACTGGCTCGACAGGAAGTACTTGAGCAGGAACGCCGAATCCGCTCGCGCGAGGTCACCCTGATAGATCTGCAGCGACAGCAGCGACAGCGCGGCGATCGCCGCCATCAGGAGCCGCGCGGGCTTCCAGCGCCAGCCAAGCACGATGAGCGCCGGTACGGTGCCGATCAGCACGGCCTTGTCGTAGTAGTCCATGTGCGCGTGGTATTGCGCGAGCGCGAAGCCCGCGCCGGCCACGAGCGCCAGCGCGAACAGCCAG
>NZ_LOVS01000122.1:0-14060 GCF_001523835.1 Burkholderia sp. ABCPW 14
AGTCAATGACTACTGAAATGGCAACGCGATGGCCAACGGGACCGCGGTCTACAAGGACAAAGCCAGCGCGTGCGCCAACGCCAACGCCAACGCCAACGCCAACGCCAACGCCAACGCCAACGCCAACGCCAACGCCAACGCCAACGCCAACGCCAACGCCAACGCCAACGCCAACGCCAACGCCAACGCCAACGCCAACGCCAACGCCAACGCCAACGTTGCGGTCGGCTTTATGCGCATAAACCGGGATGCAGCGATCGATGCGGTCGCTCGACGCTGCATCGCGCATGGCGTCTTAAATTGCCATTGCGGCGCCCGAATTCGGAGCGTGTCGGTTACTCGACCATGCATGGGCCGGCGGATTCGCATCTCGTCCAGAGCAACGAGCTACGCCGCCGCACGGCCGCTACAATACTCTCGTCTTTGATCCACTCTCACTAGCAGACCGATGATCACGATCTATCACAACCCCCGCTGTTCCAAATCTCGCGAAACGCTGGCGTTGCTCGAGACGCTCAATCAGACCGGGGAAGCAATCAATGTCGTCGAATACCTGAAGCAACCGCCGACCGCCGCGCAATTGAAGGTGCTGCATCGGCAGCTCGGGCGTTCGGTGCGCGAGATGATTCGTGACAACGAGGCACCTTATAAGGACCTCAATCTCGCAGATGCCGACATTTCGGATGCGCAGTTGTATGACGCGATTGCCGAGCATCCGATCCTGCTCCAGCGCCCGATTGTCGTGCATGGCGACCAAGCCGCGATCGGTCGCCCGCCGGAGGCAGTGAAGTCTTTGTTCGAATAATTGCTAGAAAAATAGTAATTCTAGTGGGTGATGGCCCGGCGGTTTTTCGTATTATAAATATGCGCCGGGCCTGAGTCGCTCCATCGGGCTCGCGTCGTGCGAGAAGTTGTGTGGCCGGGCGCAGATCCGGGTGCGCTGCCGCTCGTCTAGATCCAGAGCAACGTCATGCGAATTTCAGATTCGCACAAGCCCAAGCGCTCTTACATTAGACGATTACCCGCGACGCCTCGTCGGCCCAGCCGTACGCGATCCGCATACTATCACCGCACGTTCATTCGCTCTGTTCCGTCTCGTCCCCGCCCGCGACGCGCGCCGCTTCCCGCAGCAAGCGAATCTGCATCCGGTAATTGCGGCAACCGCTGCAAGCCGGCAGGTGCACGCGCACCCGGAGCCGTTCGTCGAGCGATAACGGGCGATCGAGTGCGTCCGACAGCAGCCGCGTGATGTCTTTACATTTCCCCAGTAGCATCTTCGGTCGTCAGGCCTTTTTCGGTGAGACAGGTGCGCAGCCGGGTCCGCGCGCGGTACAGCAGGACGCTGCAGTGATTCGCCTTCAACTTGAGTTCCATGCAGATGTCGTCGATTGCGAAGCCGAGGAATTCGCGCATCATGAACACACGGCCGATCTGCTCCGGCAGATGGTCGAGACACATCTCGAACAGCATCCAGAACTGCCGCTGCTGCAAGACCGTTTCCGGCTTGGGCCACGGACGCGGCTTTGCGTGCGGCGCCCAGTGACCATTGTCCGAGAATAGCTCGCGATCGAGAAGTGTTTCGCCGTCGAGTTCGGCATCGAGCGCGGACGCGTTGATGGTCCGCCGCCGCGCCCGCATCGTGTCGATCAGCTTGTTGCGCAGGATGCCGAACACCCAGGTCTTGTGGCTCGACTGTCCGTCGAAGCGCTCCGCCTGCGCCCACGCGGCGGCGAGCGCTTCCTGGACCGCGTCTTCGGCGGCATCGGCGTCGCGCAGTTGCAGGCGCGCGAAGCGGAGTAAATCGTGGCGCAATTGTGCGAGGTAGACGGGATCGTCGTGCGCGGTGCGCGCGTGCTGCATGAGATGGCTTCCGGTTCATGCCCGCGCGCATACGGCACGCACGGGCGGCAGCGCAAGATTATCCATGCGTGCGCGTCGTTGCAAGTTGCGTGTAAGCGACGCGCGTCGCCTTCGGGCGCGACCGCGTTTCTCGACGCGGCGCCGCGCGCTATGCTGACATCGTATGCCGCGCTGGCGATCGGTGGCGGAGCCGTGAAATACATCCGGACGACAAAAATGTAACCGGCGCACATATTCATCAGGTTATCCACAGATTCTGTGGAAAACTTTGTGGAAATCTGGTTCAAAGCCCCGATGTACCGGGGCTCAAGCTGGCTTGCTCATAAAAGGGCCGGTTGATACACAATCTGGAACGAATCCGAGCGATTACCTACTGGACGGAAGGAGAATCAGATGGCTTATCGTATTGCGGTGATTGTCGGCAGCCTGCGACGCGAGTCGTTCAATCGCGCGCTCGCAACGGCGGTGGTTTCGATCGCGCCGGCCGATCTGTCGTTCGAGTCGGTCAATATCGGCTCGCTGCCGCTTTACAGTCAGGACTACGACGCCGATTTTCCCGACGTCGCAAAGCGTTTCAAACAGGCGATCGAGGCGGCGCAGGGCCTGCTGTTCGTCACGCCCGAGTACAACCGCTCGATGCCGGGCGTGCTGAAGAACGCGCTCGACTGGGGTTCGCGTCCGTGGGGTGGCAATTCGTGGACGGGCAAGCCGGCCGCCGTGCTCGGCACGTCGCCCGGCGCGACCGGCACCGCGCTCGCCCAGCAGCATCTGCGCAACGTGCTTGCGTATCTCGACGTCCCGACGCTCGGCCAGCCCGAAGTGTTCATCAAGCATGACGCGTCGAAGATCGACGCGCAGGGCAACATCGTCAACGACGACACGCGCAAGTTCCTGCAGGGTTTCGTCGACTGCTACGCGGACTGGGTGCGTCGGCACGCGAAGTCGGCTTGACGGCCGATCGGCCGGGAGGGATCGGGTGCCACGGCGAACGCGTGCAGACGCGTTCGCCGTGGCATCGCCCGTCAGCATCGCCAGCAACCACCATCCCCCAACCGAATAAACAAACCGTCAGTCCACCGAACTCAATCCGCATGCCCCGCATGCCCCGCAGGCCCTGCATCGCGCTCGTGCTGGATCTTCAACAGCATGTCGTCGAGCAGCGCGATGTCGAACGGCTTCGACAGCAAGCGCGCATGCACGCGGCGCGTCCGGTCGAACTCTTCCGCGTAGCCGGTGACGAGAATCACCGGCAGCTTCGCATCGCCGCGCTCGATCGCCTCCGCGAGGTCGATCCCGTTCATCGTGCCGGGCATGTGGATATCCGAGATCACGAGATCGAACACGCCGGGCACCGCGGGCTCGGCGCCTGCTTCGGTCAGCATGCGCAACGCGTCGTCCGCGTTCGGCGCGTATGCGACCCGGTGGCCGAGCAGTTCGAGCAGCGCCTCGGTGCCCGCCGCAACTTCGCTATTGTCTTCGACGAGCAGGATTCGCAGCCCCGCGGGCGTCGACGCGGCGGCCGGCCCGTCGGTCGCCTCCGGCGTGACGACGGGCGGCGCGATGTCCGTGGTGCGCGGCAGATAGAGCCGCACCGACGTGCCGGCGCCGACTTCGCTGTCGATCGTCGCGAGGCCGCCCGAGCGCTCGCAGAACGCGAACACCTGCGGCAACCCGAGCCCCGTGCCCATTCCCTTCGCCTTCGTCGTGAAGAGCGGCTCGAACGCGCGCGCGAGCACGTCGGGCGGCATGCCCAGGCCCGTGTCCTCGACCGAGATTTGCACGAACTCGCCCGTCAGCGGAAAACCGTCCTCGCGGCGGAACGTGATGTTGTGCGCGCCGATCTTGAAGCGGCCGCCTTGCGGCATTGCGTCGCGGGCGTTGACGGCGAGATTGATCACGGCGAGCTCGAGTTCCGCGACGTCGACGCGCACGGGCCACAAGTCGAGTTGCGTATCGACGGCGAGCGTCGACTTCGAGCCGAGCGACGTCTTCAGCAATTCCCGGCATGACGCGAGCCACTGCGCGACGTCGATCGTCTCGCTGCGCAGCGGCTGCTTGCGCGCGACGCCGAGCAACTGGCGCGTCAGCGACTGGCCGTTCTTCAGCGCGCGCTCGATCGCCGCGAGCTCGGTGTCGAGATGCTGGACGCCGCGCCGCCGCACGATCTGCACGTTGCTCGAGATGATCATCAGCAGGTTGTTGAAGTCGTGCGCGACGCTGCCGACGAGATTGCCGAGCGCCTCCATCTTGCGCGACTGCCGGTATGCCGATTCGATCGAGCGCCGCATCGACGCCTCGGCCTGCCAGCGCTCCCACGCCTCCTCTTCGGCGCGCAGCCGCTTGAGCGACAGCCAGATCACGCCCCACAGCGCGGCGGACGGCGCGAACATCGAGATGAACAGGACGCTCAGATGCTCGTACCAGGCGCGGCGGATCGCGGACGTGCGGTACGCGCACGACACGAACACCGGATAGCTGCCGACCTGCCGGTACGCGACGATCTCGCTGTCGCCGTCGCGCTTCACGCGCACGACGCCCGCGCGCTGCTCGCCCTGTGCGCCGCCGAACGGCGTCGCGCTGTCGGCTTGCGCGGTGGCGTCGTCCGACGCGCCATGCGGCGCGGGCGGATACGACGCGAGCACGGCGCCGTCGCTGCGCGTGAGCGCCATCGACATCGGCGCGTCCGCGCCGCCGAGCAGGTCGCGATAGAACGCGTTGAAATACGACGACTTCAACGCGATCGACACCATCCCCGCAAATGTCCCATCGCTATGGCGCCGCGCGACGCCCGTGTTGAACACGGGTCCCGGATTCGCCGCCTTGAGCGGGCCCGGCATCACGCGCGAGATGTGCTCGATCACCTTGCCGTCGCGGATGCCGACGAAATCGTCGCGATTCGCGATCGACGCATACGGCGCCGGGTAATAGAGGCTGTTCGCGAGCAGCATCCCGCTCGCGCCGAAGATCGATACCGACGCGACCTGCGGATAGCCGCCGCCGATCGTGTTGAGCGCGTCGTGGATGTCGGCTTCGGCGTTGCGGACCGCGGCGTCGTCGAGATCCTGGACGAGATCGACGATGCGCGCATCCAGCGTCTCCGACAGATCGAACACCTTCAGCGCGTGCTCTTCGGCGACGCGCACCGTGCGCATCGTCACGTCGCGCGCGGTGGCTTCGCGCGTGCGCATGTCGTTGTAAGCCATCACCGCGACGTACACGCACGGCAGCACGATCGCGGCGACGAGCATCACGATGAGCGTGACGCGCCGCACCGCGAAGTCGTGTTCAGGCGCGCCGGCTGCGAACGACGCGTCGTCTTCCCAATCGTTGTCGGGCGGTGTCGAGCATGAGGCGTCGGGCCGATCGGGCGTCATGGTTGGCGAACGAATGCAAGAGGATTGATCGGCATCATAAACGAGTCGTGCATGCGCGCCCGCATGCGGCGCGGGCATTGCGCAAGCCCGGATTTCCGGCGTTTGCGGCGGCTTCGCGCAAACAGCGACGAATTCAAAAGCGCAAACGTAAGCAAAAGAATAATTTGCGTGCTTATCGCAAAAACAATTCGAGCTATTCCCGGATTCGAATTCGAGCTAATCAATTCTGTTCGAACCGGGAAAAATGGCGAGTTGCAACGCCCCGGGTTTACTCCCAGAATCCCGCATCGCTTTCCTATGCGGAACATGCCCGCGATGTCCGGGCGTAGCCTCGACGAGGTCCATCCGCGAGCGGGCGCGTGCGGTGCGTCGAGCCGGTTCTTGCGAGCCGAGCGGTGCGCGCATGGTCCGTTTCTCGTATCGCCAGTTGCACCTTGCCTAAAGAAGCGCGGCGAACCGTCGTTAACGCGAGACACACGACTCCGTTTACCGCTACGACAGCCATGCCTCTGCCGATTGTGATCGCCGACGATTCCTTGCTTGCTCGCAAGCTGCTGACGAAGGCGCTGCCGGTGGACTGGGACGTCGAAGTGAACTATGCGTCGAACGGTCGCGAGGCGCTGACGCTGTATCGCGACGGCAAGGCATCGGTGATGTTTCTCGATCTGACGATGCCGGACATGAGCGGCTACGAAGTGCTCGAGACATTGCGCGGCGAGGATCTGAACACGTTCGTGATCGTCGTGTCCGCCGATATCCAACCGATGGCGCAGGCACGCGTGCGCGAGCTGGGCGCGGCGGCTTTCGTCGCCAAGCCCGTCACCTCGGAAGCATTGCTGCCCATTCTCAAGGAGTATGGGTTGTATGTCTGAGATGGTGTTGACGGCGGAGCAACGCGACGCCCTGCAGGAGATCGCCAACCTCGCGATGGGACGCGCGGCGGCGCGTCTCGCGCTTCTCCTCGGCACCTTCATCGAACTGTCGGTGCCGCGCGTGCGTGTCGTGCGCGCGGCCGACGTCGGCCGCGTGCTGCGCGACATGACGGGCATTCACGACAACGTGACCGCCGTGCGCCAGGGTTTTCGCTCCGACATCAAGGGCGAGGCGCTGATGCTGTGCCGCAGCGCGGGTGTCAGCCAGCTCGTGTCGCTCGTCGACGACGCCTACGCGGACGACGAATTCGGAACCGTCACGCAGGCCGAACTCATGTTCGACATGGCCAACGTGTTGATGGGCGCGTGCGTGTCGTCGATTCTCGACGAACTCGGGCGCACGCCGGTGTTTTCGCCGCCGGGGCTGCTCGGCGAAGACATCGCGCTCGACGACGCATTTCAGCCCGACGTGCTTGCATGGAGCGAGACGCTCCTTCTCGAAGTGAACTTCGGCGTCGCGGACGACGGTGCCCGCACGCATTTCGTGATGCTGCTCGCGGAAGACTCGATTCGCCACATGAGCGACGCCCTCGATACGTTGCTGTCCAGCTTATGAACCTTCTTTCTTCGCTGAGCGATCTCGTCATCGAACGGGTCAGCTTCGGTATTTTCGTGCTCGACCGCGAGATGAAGGTACTCATGTGGAACCGGTTCATGCAGGACCACAGCGGCGTCGCCGCCGCCGACGTGATCGGCCGCAATCTGTTCGACAGCTTTCCGGAGCTGCCGCGCGCGTGGCTGTCGCGCAAGATCGAGAGCGTGTTCCAGCTCGGCAGCTTCGCGTTCAGCTCGTGGGAGCAGCGTCCGTATCTGTTTCGCTTCGATCACGACCGGCCGATCACGGGCGGCGTCGACTTCATGCAGCAGGACTGCACGTTCGTGCCGATCGCGCGCGGACGCGAAGTCGAGGCCGTCTGCGTGACGATCTCCGACGTCACGCATGTGAGCGTGATGCAGCGCGAGCGCGAAGAGGCCGTTGCGAAGCTGCAGGAATACGCGAACCGCGACGGGCTGACGGGCATCGCGAACCGGCGCTTCTTCGAGGCGCGGCTGCGCGACGAATTCGAGCGCTGGCAGCGCTACGGCGGCAATTTGTCGGTGCTGCTGTTCGATCTCGACCACTTCAAGACGATCAACGACCGCTTCGGCCACGTCGTCGGGGACAACGTGTTGCGTGTGATGGCGCGCCGCGTCGCGGACGTCGTGCGATCGCAGGATACGTTCGGCCGCTTCGGCGGCGAGGAATTCGCGCTGCTGCTGCCGTGCACGTCACTCGACGAGGCGATGCACGTCGCCGAGAAGATCCGGCAGACGATCGGCAGCACGCCGATCGAAGCGGAAGGCGCGCTGGTGCCGGTGACGGCGAGCGTCGGCGGCGCGGCAGCGCACGCCGGCGCGCTCACGCACGAGACGCTCGTCAATGAAGCCGACGCCGCGCTTTATCGCGCGAAGCGGCAGGGGAGGAATTGTTCGGTTGCGTTTGGGTGAGGCGGCGAGTTGGATCGTTGGGGATTCGATCGGCTGATTGCCTGATTGCCTGATTGCCGGACTGCCGGACTGCCGGACTGCCGGACTGCCGGACTGCCGGACTGCCGGACTGCCGGACTGCCGGGCTGCCCAACTGCCCAACTGCCCAACTGCCCAACTGCCCAACTGCCCAACTGCCCAACTGCCCAACTGCCCAACTGCCCAACTGCCCAACTGCCCAACTGCCCAACTGCCCAACTGCCCAACTGCCCAACTGCCCGTTCGCTCGGACAACTCGTGCATCTTCGGCAACCGCGGCAATGCGCGCGAGGCGACGCAGCCGGCGCGCCGCGTCGCTACGTCGCGTGAACGGCATCAGCCGCGTGCGATCGCGGCCAGCGCATCGGCGACTGCGCTCGGCTGCGCGATGAACGGCGAGTGGCTGCTGTCGAGCGTGTGCACGTGCGTGCGATTGCCGGGGGCGAGCGCGTCGGCCTCGTCGATGAAGCGCTGCTGCAGCGCAGGCAGCAGCACCCGATCGCGCAGGCACTGGATGTAATGACGCTCGATCGCGCCCCAGCGCGCGGCCGTCGTGTCGATGCGCGTCGCGAACGGCGCCGCCGGTACGTCGCAACTGAGCAGATGGCCGACCGCCGTGTGATCAGCGTCGTTCGCGTCGTCGCAGAGCGCGCGCTTCGCGGCTGCGCGGTACGCCGGATCTTCGCTGCGCGGATCCATCCGCAGCGCGCCCGTCGCCTTCGGGCTCGCCATCATCAATGTCGCCAGCATCTCGCCCTGGTTCTCCGGCGCGCGCACGTAGTCGAGCCCCGTCGCGCCGGCGGTCGGCATGAACGCGGCCAGATAGACGAGCTTCGCGATCTTCTCCGGTGCGCGCTCGGCGGCCATCGTGATCGCGATGCCGCCCATGCTGTGGCCGACGAGCACGACTCGCTCGTGACCGAGCGCGCGAACCTGGTCGATGGTGCGCAGCACGTGGTCGACGTAATCGTCGAGCGTCGTGCCTGCGACGGGCGACGGCTCGCTCGCGAACGCGGCGGCGTCGAGCGGGCGCTTGAAGAACGACGCGGGGAAGCGGGCGTTGATGCCGTGCGCGGGCAGGTCGCGCGCGACGGCCGCGTGGCCGTGCGCGGCGAGCGCGGGGATCACCCGCTCGTAGGCCCACGCGCCGTGCCAGGCGCCGTGCACCAGCACGAAAGGCAGAGGGGACGCTGACGCGGGGTCGTGGCGCTCGGCGATGGTGTCGCGCGGTTTGGTCGGCAAGTTTGTCTCCTGTCGGTTATGGTTTGAGCGGTCGATTGCAGGCTTGCGCCATCTTAGTGAGGAATCGGCATCGCGTGGCAGTCGATCGCGCCCCAAGAGCGTATTTGGTCGTGTGTCGAGTAGTTTCATGGCGAATGCCGGCCGCCGAATGCCGAACATTGACCGTCGACCGTCGAGCGCCGAGCGCCGAGCGCCGAGCACCGAGCACCGAGCACCGAGCACCGAGCACCGAGCACCGAGCACCGAGCACCGAGCACCGAGCACCGAGCACCGAGCACCGAGCACCGAGCACCGAGCACCGAGCACCGAGCACCGAGCACCCAATGCCCAATGCCCAATGCCCAATGCCCAATGCCCAATGCCCGCCCGAAGGCGACAGACGCGGATTTCGCGCGAACGGATGATGGGGGCAGAGCAAAGTCGTCAGGCAGCGCATCGATTAAATTCGGCCGGTCATCAATCCACGTTCAAACCGACAAATTGAGACTTTGCAAAGCTGGAATCTACGCCGACTTCCAATCTCCGTCACGCTTCCGTCCCCTATTCACCACGACGTCCCCACGCCCGCACCGTCCGCAAAACCGAACCACTCGCCCGCACCGCGCACGAGAACGCACCACACCGTGCCGTCCGCCTGTATTCGACAGCCGAACCGGGCGGCAGCGACCCTTAAAGATTGCTATACTCTCGCCCAATTCCGGTTTTCCGCCGGTAATTTGTGCCTGTCTGCGCCCATCGTTCGCGCATCTCGCACGCATTTACCATCCCCAGCCGGGCATGGCTTCTTCAATCGCCCCGCGAGGGCGCCTTAGCGGAGCTCGTCTTGGCCGTTTCCAATCTCGTTGTGGACGATAACGAAGCCGACGCCGCTGCCGTCACATCGGGCAGCTCTTTCTATCTCGCGATGCGCATCCTGCCCGCGGAGCAGCGCGACGCGATGTTCCAGGTCTACGCGTTCTGCCGCGCGGTCGACGACATCGCCGACGAAGGCGGCCCGCGCGCCGAGCGGGCGGCGCAGCTCGACCGCTGGCGCGCGGCCATCGACGACTGCTACGCGGGCAAGCCGCGCGCGTCGCTCGTGCCGCTCACGCGCGAGATCGGAAAGTTCGGGCTGCGTCGAGAAGACTTCCACGCGATGATCGACGGGATGGCGATGGACGCGGCCGAGGACATTTGCGCGCCCGACGAAGCGACGCTCGACCTGTACTGCGACCGCGTCGCGAGCTCCGCCGGCCGGCTATCGGTGAGGATTTTCGGGATGCCGGACGAGTCCGGCCGCATGCTGTCGCACCATCTCGGACGCGCGCTGCAATTGACGAACATCCTGCGCGACATCGACGACGACGCGGCGATCAACCGCTGCTACCTGCCGCGCGAACTGCTTGCGCGCGAAGGGATCGCGATCACCGATCCGCAGACGATTGCGCGCGATCCGAAGCTGCCGCGCGTTTGCGCGACGCTCGTCGAGCGCGCACAGCGTCACTTCGCGCAGGCCGACGCGGCGATGGACGCGTCGCGGCGCGCGCAGGTCCGCGCGCCGCGCATCATGTCGGGCGCATATCGCCTGATTCTCGAAGCCGCGGTCGCACGCGGCTTCGCACCGCCGCGCGCGCCGCTGCGCAAGCCGCGCGCGCGGATGCTGCTGCTCGTGGCGCGTTACGCGCTGTTCTGATTCGATGCGGGAGACCGTCGACGCGGGCGCGTGCTTGTCCGGCCGCGCCGCCACGCTCGAACTGCGGCGCGCACTGCGCACCGCATCGCAACCCGCCGCTGCGCGCGAGCAGCGCCGATCCGATCGCACGCGATGCTTGGCGATTGGAACCGGCGTCTGTGTCGCGCCGATGGCTCGCCGCGCGGCCCCCGCGCGGCGAATGCAACGTCCCGGCACGCGCACGCGCGTGTCGACCCAGATGCTCGCGGGCGCTCGGACGGCCGCAGGCCGGCCCGCGACGAACGGGCGCGCGCTTCGTCCAGGCGAGATCGCCCGACGCGCGCGCCGGCAATAAGAGAGGGACCGATGAACGACATGACCGAAATGCACACGCTCGACGCAACCGCCGCGTCCGCCGCGCCGGCCACCGATGCGCCCGCCGCGCCCGCCGGCCTCGACGCCGCCGTCGCGCGCGCGACCGACGCGCTCCTCGCTGCGCAGAACGCGGACGGCCACTGGGTCTACGAACTCGAAGCCGATTCGACGATCCCGGCCGAATACGTGCTGCTCGTCCACCATCTCGGCGAGCAGCCGAACGTCGAGCTCGAGCAGAAGATCGCGCGCTATCTGCGCCGCATCCAGCAGCCGGACGGCGGCTGGCCGCTGTTCACCGACGGCGCGCCGAACATCAGCGCGAGCGTGAAGGCGTACTTCGCGCTGAAGGTGATCGGCGACGACGAGAACGCCGAGCACATGCAGCGCGCGCGCCGCGCGATCCACGCGATGGGCGGCGCGGAGATGTCGAACGTGTTCACGCGGATTCAGCTCGCGCTGTACGGCGTCGTGCCGTGGTACGCAGTGCCGATGATGCCGGTCGAAGTGATGCTGCTGCCGCAATGGTTCCCGTTCCATCTGTCGAAGGTGTCGTATTGGGCGCGCACCGTGATCGTGCCGCTCCTCGTGCTGAACGCGAAGCGTCCGGTCGCGAAGAATCCGCGCGGCGTGCGCATAGACGAGCTGTTCAAGAGCGCGCCCGTCAACACGGGCCTGCTGCCGAAGCAGCCGCACCAGCGCACCGGCTGGTTCGCGTTCTTCCGCGCGGTCGACGGCGTGCTGCGCCTCGTTGACGGCCTGTTCCCCCGCTACACGCGCGAGCGCGCGATCCGGCAGGCGGTCGCGTTCGTCGACGAGCGCCTGAACGGCGAGGACGGCCTCGGCGCGATCTATCCGGCGATGGCGAACGCGGTGATGATGTACGCGGCGCTTGGCTATCCTGAAGATCATCCGAACCGCGCGATCGCGCGCCGGTCGATCGAGAAGCTGCTCGTCGTCGGCGAAGACGAGGCGTATTGCCAGCCGTGCCTGTCGCCTGTCTGGGACACGTCGCTCGCCGCGCACGCGCTGCTCGAGACGGGCGACGAGCGTGCGCGCGACGCGGCCGTGCGCGGCCTCGACTGGCTGATTCCGCGGCAGATCCTCGACGTGCGCGGCGACTGGATCTCGCGCCGTCCGCACGTGCGTCCGGGCGGCTGGGCGTTCCAGTACGCGAACCCGCACTATCCGGACGTCGACGACACGGCGGTCGTCGTGATGGCGATGGACCGCGTCGCGAAGCTCGATCAGTCGGATGCGTATCGCGAGCAGATCGCGCGCGCGCGCGAGTGGGTCGTCGGCATGCAGAGCAGCGACGGCGGCTGGGGCGCGTTCGAGCCGGAAAACACGCAGTATTACCTGAACAACATCCCGTTCTCGGATCACGGTGCGCTGCTCGATCCGCCGACGGCCGACGTGTCGGGCCGCTGCCTGTCGATGCTCGCGCAGCTCGGCGAGACGAACGCGTCGAGCGAGCCCGCACGGCGCGCGTTCGACTACATGCTCAAGGAGCAGGAGCCGGACGGCAGTTGGTACGGCCGCTGGGGGATGAACTACATCTACGGCACGTGGACCGCGCTGTGCGCGCTGAACGCAGCCGGCCTCGGCCACGACGATCCGCGCGTGAAGCGCGCCGCGCAATGGCTTTTGTCGATTCAGAATCAGGACGGCGGCTGGGGCGAGGACGGCGAAAGCTACAAGCTCGACTACCGCGGCTATGAGCGTGCGCCGAGCGTATCGTCGCAGACGGCATGGGCGCTGCTCGGCCTGATGGCGGCGGGCGAAGTCGACAATCCGGCCGTCGCGCGCGGGATCGACTATCTGCTCGGCGCGCAGCGCGAGCATGGCCTGTGGGACGAGACACGCTTCACCGCGACGGGTTTCCCCCGCGTGTTCTATCTGCGTTATCACGGCTACCGCAAGTTCTTCCCGCTGTGGGCCCTCGCCCGCTATCGCAACCTGAAGCGCGCGAATACGACGCGCGTGACGGTCGGGGTGTAACGGTCGATGGCTGGTTCCGGCCATTCGGTCGCGCCCGTGATCGCCGTCGCCGGGATGGCGTTCGAGGCGCGGATCGCGCGCGGCGCGGGCGTCGAAGCGGTCTATGCGGCGCGCGCGGACCGGCTCGAGCGGGCGCTCGCCGAAGCGGCCAATGCGCACGGCTGCGCGGGCGTCGTCAGCTTCGGCACGGCGGGCGGCCTCGCGCCCGATCTCGCGCCGGGCGTGCTGATCGTTGCCGATGCGGTAGACGGGCCGTTCGGCGTACTCAATACCGATTCCGCCTGGCGCGCGCGCATCGTCGCCGCGCTCGCCGGCACGCCGATCGCGGCGCGCACGCGGCGCGGCACGCTTGCGGCGGTTGGCGCGCCCGTCGTCGGCGCGCGCGAGAAGGAATCGCTGCATCGGACGACGGGCGCGCTCGCGGTCGATATGGAATCGCATATCGCCGGTGCGTTCGCGGCGGCGCGCGGCGTGCCGTTCGCGGTGTGCCGCGCGATCGTCGATCCGGCGTGGCGCACGCTGCCGAAAGCGGCGACGGCCGGGCTGCGCGAAGACGGCAGCACGGCGATTCTGCCGATTCTGCGCGAGCTTGCGAAGCAGCCGTCGCAGCTCGGCGCGCTGCTGCAGGTCGCGGGCGACGCGCGCGCGGCCCGTTCGACGCTCGTTCAGGCGCGGCAAGCGTTCGAACGCGCGGGAGCGTGGCGGATCGGCTGAGCGCGATTTGCGGTTGTTGCTTCGGTTGCGTTGTCGCAGGGCGGGCGATGCGACCGCATTTCGCGCAGTGGTGCGGCGCGAGTTGGTTCGTCGTTCGAAGCGATCGCGATGAATCGTTTTCGCGCCGCTTGTCTTTGCTTGATTCGGCGATGTGGGACGTAAGCTGTTGCTCCCCGCTCCCCGCTCCCCGCTCCCCGCCTTCTGCTTTTCGTCCCCGCTCCCAGTCCGAAGCCGAAGCCGAAGCCGAAGCCGAAGCCGAAGCCGAAGCCGAAGCCGAAGCCGAAGCCGAAGCCGAAGCCGAAGCCGAAGCCGAAGCCGAAGCCGAAGCCGAAGCCGAAGCCGAAGCCGAAGCCGAAGCCGAAGCCGAAGCCGAAGCCGAAGCCGAAGTCGAAGTCGAAGGGGAAAAGC
>NZ_LOVS01000123.1:0-33594 GCF_001523835.1 Burkholderia sp. ABCPW 14
GCCCGGTTACGCGCCCGATCTGAATCCAGTCGAATACCTCTGGGCTTGGCTCAAGCGGCACGCCTTGGCCAACTTCTGTCCCAACAACCTGACCGAGTTGAAGCACACCGCTCGATGCAAGCTCAAGCGCGGCCAGAAGCGCAAATCGATCATCGCTGCTTGCTGGAAGCAAGCCGAGCTTTGGTGATGTCATGATTTACGTAATTCTCAATAGCGGCATTTCGCAACAGGACCGTGCGCAGCTCGCCGCCGCATGTCGGCGGAGCACGGGTTTTGTCGATGGCTGATTACGGTGCAGAGAACATTGAGAAACGCCGCAATCTCGTTCGACACACGCTGCTAACGACGGTGTGCGATCCCGACGACGCCCCGGTTGCATACGTTGCTGCGTTCATTCGCGGCGATGGACGTTGCACGATTGCGGGCGACGGTATCGAACGCGAATTCGCGGGGATTCTCAGTGACGGTTTGGCGACGTTGATGGGGAAATTGGAGCGTCATGGCGCGGGTCTGCCGGTAACGGGCTGACCTGATCGATGGCGCGGCATTCGATTCTGTACCTTGAGACGCGATTCGTAGTGCTAATCGGGTGTCCATCGATGCCGCGCGCCGAAACGGGAAATTATGAGTAACACACATATGTCCGAATTCGAGCGGGCGAGAGTCGCGCTCGGTTATGTCCCGCCTGACGACCGCGATACGTGGCGTCAGGTCGGGATGGCGGTCAAGGCCGAATTTGGCGAAGAGGGCTTCTCCCTCTGGAGCGAATGGAGCCAAGGCGCGCAAAGCTACAACGCAAAAGACGCCCGCGACGTGTGGAAGTCATTCAAGGGCGGCAAGATCACGATCAATACGCTCTATCACCTTGCGAAGCGAGGCGGCTTCGATCCGCGCGCGCATCGTGCAAAGCCGATCAATCCAGCGGAGCGCGAACGGCAGTTGGCCGAACGCGCCGTCCGTGAGGCGGCCGAGCTGACCGCGCTCGCGGAGAAACAGCAAGAGGCGGCAGCGCTTGCAGAGTCGATCTGGTCGGAGGCCAAGCCCGCGCTGGCCGATCATCCCTATCTCGTTCGCAAGCGCATTCCGGCCGGTGATCTGCGCATCTATCGCGGCAATCTGCGCATCGGCACGGCAGCGTGTGACGGTGCTTTGATCATCCCGGCGCGTGATGCGGACGGCAAGCTGTGGACCCTGGAATTCATTCTGGAAGACGGGCAGAAACGCTATCTGCCGAACGGTCGCAAGTCGGGTTGCCTCTCGATGATCGGCGGCGCGGTGTCGTCCACGCTGCTGATTGGCGAGGGGTATGCGACGTGCGCGACGCTCGCGGCCGCGACGAGCCATCCGGTCGCCGTCGCGTTCGACGCAGGGAACTTGATGGCCGTCGCGACCGCGCTGCACGGCCGCTATCCGGATGCACGCATCGTCGTGTGCGCCGACGACGATCACACGACGAAGGGCAATCCGGGCGTGACGAAGGCGCGTGCGACGGCCAGCGCGGTAGGTGGCGCGGTTGTCGTCCCCGACTTCGGGGCGGCTCGTCCCGCATCCAGCACAGACTTCAACGACTTGTCCGCGCACCGTGGCCCGGACGCCGTGGCTGCTGCGGTGCGTGCTGCGCTTGCCGTGGGCGGCTCGTCGGTCGCTGACAATGGCAAGGCTGCCACGTCCGCGCCGAAGCCCGCCAAGCGCCCGAAAACCACGCAGACGGGCGACGGGCGGGCACGGTTTCGCGTCGATGGCCGGGGCGTCTGGTATGAGGGCTACGACCGCGACGGAAACGACCTGCCGCCGCAATGGATCTGTGACCCGCTGGAGGTTGCGGCCGAGACACGTAACGAGGCGAATACGGAATGGGGCGTGTTGCTCCAGTTCGCGGACCGCGACGGCAACCCGAAGCGGTGGGCGATGCCCCGCCGTATGCTGGCGGGCGACGGCGCGGAATATCGTGCGACCCTGCTGGATATGGGTCTGAACATCGATCCGTCATCGTCCGCGAAACAGCGGCTCACGAGCTACATTCAGACAGCGCGCAGCGATCTACGCGCACGCTGTACGAGCCGAATCGGTTGGCATGGCAACGCCTTCGTCTTGCCGGATCGGACCATCGGCGCGGGCGATGACCTGACGATTTTTCAGACGGACGGCAGTATCGAGAGTCACTTCAAGCAAAGCGGAACGCTGGATGACTGGCGGCGCGAGTTGGCCGCGCTCTGCGTCGGCAATAGCCGCCTGATGTTTTGCGTGTCGAGCGCCTTCGCTGGAACGTTGCTGCGGTTTTCCGGGCAGGCGTCGGGCGGTTTTCACCTGATGGGTAACAGCACGGTCGGCAAGACAACGGCATTGCGCGCCGCCGCATCGGTGTTCGGCGGGCGCGACTATATGCGGAGTTGGCGTGCCACGTCGAACGCAATGGAATCGACAGCCGCGCAGCATAGCGACGGTCTGCTGATTCTCGATGAAATCGGGCAGGTCGAGCCGAAAGAGGTGGGCGATATTGTCTACATGATCGGCAACGAGGCCGGTAAGGGGCGGGCGACCCGCAACGCGACGGCCAAGCCGGTTTTGGTGTGGCGGCTGCTGTTTCTGTCGAGCGGGGAAAAGACGCTCGCGTCGATCATGGGCGAGGCCAGCAAGACGGCGAACGCCGGGCAGGATGTGCGTCTTGCGACGATTCCAGCGGACGCGGGGCGCGGCTACGGCATCTTCGAAGAGTTGCACGGCTTCGAGACCCCGAAGGATCTGGCGGACCATGTTGCCCGCGCCTCCGGTCAGTATTACGGCGTAGCCGCGATGGAGTTTATCCGGCACGCGGCCGAGAACGCCGACCGAATGCGCGATACGGTAAGCGGCATGATCGCGGCGCTGGTGGCTGATTGGGTGCCGCAAGGGTCGGACGGGCAGGTGTCGCGCGTTGCGCAGCGGTTCGCGCTCGTCGGCGTCGCCGGCGAGATTGCGAGCGAGGCGGGTTGCACGGGATGGGGCGAGGGGCATGCGATCCAAGCAGCGCGCGCCTGTTTCAAGGCGTGGGTGCGGGAGCGTGGCGGCGTGGGTAACGCTGAAGCAACAGCGATGATTCGGCAGGTTCGCGGCTTTCTGGAGGCGCACGGCGACGCGCGCTTTACTTGGGTGCAGCGTGTCGATGATGACCATGCGGGCAAGACGATGCATCGGGCGGGGTTCAAACGGTCGCTGTCGGCAGATCGTGCCGTGAATACGGATCGGGAATACATGGCGGAGTACGGTGAGAAGATGACGGCTGCCGACGCCGAGCGCAGCGCCACCGAATTTCTTGTGCTGACGGAGCCGTTTCGCAATGAGGTCTGTCGCGGCTTTGATCACCGTGCCGTTGCCCGCGTGCTTGCTGACATGGGCGTATTGAGGCCGGAGAGCAACGGCCGGGCGGACTCCAAGGTCCGTGTCGGTGCGCACGGCCCGATGCGCGCGTACCGCATCCAGTCATCCATCTTCGCACTCGATATCGGCTAGTCGCCGCGCCCGTGCCGAGGTGTCGGCGCGGGCGTTCTTTTGCGCGGCAATTGCGAACCTGCGGCACTCAAAGTGACTTTGGCGCGAGGTTCCAGAACAGAGTTGGCGAGCATTCGGCTCGGCGCAGATTAATACAATATTTGAAACAATGTGCCGACCCTGTTCCCAAACTCCCGCTTTCGCCATGGAAACCGCTGAATCCCTTATCCAGTAAGGATTTCGTCGGTCTGTTCCCAAAACGCACCTCGCCTTGTTCCCAGTTTGGATGGGAACGGCGAAACCCTTACTGGTATTGGCTTTCAGGCTATTTAAAGACGTTGTTCCCAATGTTCCCAAGAAAATGAGCAATGGGGGAGGCGCGCGGAAAGGTGGCGCAACAATGCCAAATTCAATGCTGACAAGGCAGCGCGGGTGAAATGCTCGGTGAAAGGCGGCATATCTAAAGAGGCGTACGAACCAGCGGACATTTCGTGATTGTCTCCATTTCTGCAAAGGTCCGGGCGGGCAGGATGCGGGGGACCCCACGTCTATCGGCATGATGCGGGGTGTCGCACCCGCGTTCTTTCTCTACTGACGGCGGACATAGGGGGGGGCCACATAATAATAAAGGGCCAAATCAATTGATCGTCCTATCGCTAGGCCGTGTCCGTTTTGTCAGCGAGAAACGCACGGAAGGGGGGCATAACCGTGTAGGCGAGGGAAGGGCGGAGCGCTGCCCGCCTGCCGGTGCGGTCGGCCAAGCTCGGCAATGTCCATGCCGCCCACGGCCTTCAGCGGCGCGAAAAAGCGCCTCGCGCACGCCGCCATCGCGGGCAAGCGGGCGCGAGAGCATGAAGTGGTGAGTGCGTCGATGTCGTACTATCGCGCGGCTGCAATTGGAACGATGGTCGCGCCCGCTTTGAGTCGATCGAGGTAGTTTGCCCACTTCTGCATCATCTCTCCGCGCTGCGCGAGGTACACAGTGCGGTCATAGGCGCGCCCAAGAGGGTCTTTCACGGCGTGTGCAAGCTGGGCTTCGATAATCTCTTTCGGGATGCCAAGTTGCTCCGCCATGATTGTGCGGGCGGTCGCGCGGAAACCATGCCCCGTCATGGTGCTGCTGTCATATCCGAGTCGGCGTAACGCGGCATTGACCGTGTTATCGGACATGGGGCGGGTTTTCGAGCGCGCGCCAGAAAACAGGTAGCGGCCGTTTCCAGTGAGTAGGTGTAGCTCACGCAGGACGCTGATCGCTTGAGAGGCGAGCGGCACGATGTGCGCGCCGCCAGACGCCTTGTCTTTCTTCCGGCGCTTCATGCGGGCGCTTGGAATTTCCCACGTGGCGGCGTCTAGGTCGAATTCCTCCCACTCGGCGGCGCGCAGCTCGCCGGGGCGTTGAAAAACTAGTGGGGCGAGCCTGAGTGCGCAAAGAACGGGGAAGGTGCCACGATAGCTGTCGATAGCGCGCAGCAGCTCGCCGAGCTCCTTCGGCGCAGTGACGGCAGCGAAGTGCTCTGTTTCGGGGGGCGGTAACGCGCCGCGAAGGTCGGATGTTACATCGCGCTCAGCCCGGCCGGTGGCCACGGCGTACCGACAGACCTGACCGACATTGCCGCGCAGGCGATGGGCGGTTTCAAGCGCTCCGCGTTTCTCGACCCGGCGCAGGATGTCGAGTACGTCAGGCGGTGTCAGGTTCGCCATTGGCTTGCCGCCGATCCACGGGAAGGCGTCCACCTCTAGGCGGCGCAAGATGCGGTCTCCGTGACTGTCCGACCATGTGGGCGCGTATTTCGCGTGCCACTCGCGCGCGATGGCTTCGAACGAGTTTTCTGCGTTGAGGCGCTGGGTGCGCTTCTCGGCTTTCTTGGCTTCGCCTGGATCAATGTTCGCCGCCAGTTTTTCGCGTGCGGCATCCCGCTTTTTGCGCGCTTCTACCAGAGAAACTTCCGGATAGGTGCCAAACGCCAAGCTCTTCTCTCTGCCGCCGAATCGATATTTCAAGACCCATCGCTTTCCCCCTGCTGGGGTGACAAGCAGGAACAGTCCGCCGCTGTCGAATAGCTTCTGCTGTTTTTCCATGGGCTTGGCGCGGCGGATCGCCATATCAGTCAGTGCCATGCGCGTTCCTTTGCTGGCTGAGGATGAATGGGGTTTGGGGGTTGTCGATTGATGGAGGGCTGGAGAGCCCCCAGAAAAACCCCCGGTTTGGGGTTGTTTCTACCGGACAATGTTGGGCGTAGTTTGCAATAAAAAACCCCGCAAAGCCAAGCTGGGCGGGGTTTTCTGGGTAAAGATGGGTAACGCTAGGCAGGAAAATGGTGGAGGCGGCGGGAATCGAACCCGCGTCCAGAAGCGGTCCACGACCAGTTCTACATGTTTAGTTCTGTCATTTGATTTAACCGTAACGTCGCGGACGAACACGCTCCGTTACGGCGATTCACTAAGTTTTCGACCCGGCCGTCGTGACGCCGGCAAGGCTTAACTGACGTATATGACCTCTGTCGGTATTGCTACCGGTCTTGCGACACTAGCCCGTCAGTGAACTAGGCAGAGGACGGCGGCCCTTAGGCTGCCAGTGCGAACGTATCGTCGTTTGCAGTTACGTTTTTCCCATTGATTAACGAGGTGACGGGTCCTCGACATGCCCTAGCCGCTTCACAACCCCTGTCGAAACCAGGTCGCCCCCAGCGGATTAGACATTATAGCGCAACACGCGCAACAGTCGCAGTAGCTCGTCGGTCGTCTCCACGAGATGATGCGCCTGCCAGTCGACGGGTGCGGCGCCGTCGCCGCAATAGCCGTATGCGGCCGCCACCGTCGGCATGCCGGCTGCGCTGCCCGCCTGGATGTCGCGCAGGTCGTCGCCGACGTAGGCGATCCGCGCGGGCGTGAGCGACAGCCGCTCTGCCGCATACAGGAGCGGCGCTGGATGGGGCTTCGAATGCGATGCCGTGTCGCCGCTGACGACGCACGCGGCGCGTCCTGCCAGGCCGAGCAGCGCGACGAGCGGATCGGTGAACCGCGCGGCCTTGTTGGTCACGATGCCCCAGCGCACGCCGCGCGCGTCGAGGTCGTCGAGAAGCGCGCCGATTCCCGGGAAGAGCGTCGTGTGCACGCAGAGGTCGGCCGCGTAGTTCGCGAGGAATTCGTCGCGCAGCGCATCGTATTCCGCGTCCGCCGGCGCGATGCCGAAGGCGCCGCCGATCAGGCCGCGGGCGCCCGCCGACGCGAGCGGGCGCAGCGCGTCGAGCGGCGTTTCGGCGGCGCCGCGCGTGCGCTGCATCTTGTTGACCGCGGCCGCGAGGTCGGGGGCGGTGTCGGCGAGCGTGCCGTCGAGATCGAACAGCACGGCCTCGCACGCGTCGAGACGCAACGCGTCGGACAGCGGGGCGGCGAAGGAGGGCGAAGAAAAGCTCATGGGCGCGATTGGAGCGGGAGGCGGGTCAGGCGCTGCGGCGGCACGCGACGAGGTAGTTGACATCGGTGTCGTTCGACAGCGTGAAGCGCTTCGCGAGCGGATGATAGGTGATGCCCTTGATCTCGACGATCTGCAGATCGGTCGCGCGCACGAAGCGGGCGAGCTCGGACGGACGGATGAAGCGCGCGTAGTCGTGCGTGCCCTTCGGCAGCATCTGCGCGATGTACTCGGCGCCGATCACGGCGAGCAGGTACGACTTCAGGTTGCGGTTCAGCGTCGAGAAGAACACCCAGCCGCCCGGCTTCACGAGCGTCGAGCACGCGGCGACGACATTCGCGGGCGACGGCACATGCTCGAGCATCTCCATGCACGTTACGACGTCATATGCGCTCGGCTCGCGCGCGGCGAGCGCTTCGGCCGCGATCGCCTCGTAGTCGACGGTGACGCCGCTCTCGAGGCTGTGCAGATCGGCGACGCCGAGCGCTTCCGTCGCGAGGTCGATGCCCTTGACCTGCGCGCCGAGCGACGCCATCGATTCCGACAGGATGCCGCCGCCGCAGCCGATGTCGACGACGCGCTTGCCGGGCAGATGCGCGTGCGCGTCGATCCAGTTCAGGCGCACCGGATTGAGGTCGTGCAAAGGCTTGAATTCGGCGTTCGGATCCCACCATTTGTGAGCGAGGTCGCTGAATTTCTGGAGTTCGTGCGGATCGGCGTTCGTCATGTCGGCAAGCGGATGCGGGTAGGAGGGCGGCGGCGCGCCCGTCAAGCCACGAGTATATAAGCGGGCGGGCGAGGTCGCCAGGAACGCGCTCGCGCGATGGGCGGACCGCGTCAATGAAAAAGCCCCGCCGAAGCGGGGCTTGGGAAGCAGATGCGATCGATTCGCGGCTTACTGCGCCGGAACGGTCGTCTTCTGCACTTCTTGCGTACCGACCACTTCGACTTCCACGCGGCGGTCCGGTGCGAGGCAGGCGATGAGTTGCTTGCGGTTCTTCTGCTTGCAGGTGTTGCCCGTGACCGGATTGCGCTTGCCCTTGCCTTCCGTGTAGACCTTGTTCGCCGGGACGCCCTTGCTGACCAGGTACGACTTGACGGCTTGCGCACGGCGCAGCGACAGACGGTCGTTGTACTTGTCCGAACCGATGCGGTCGGTGTAGCCCGTGGCCACGACCACTTCGACGTTCATGCCCTGGATCTTCGCGGCCAGTTCGTCAAGCTTCTGCTTGCCGGCCGGCTTCAGGATGGCCTTGTCGAAGTCGAACAGCGTATCGGCTTGGTACGTAATCTTCTGGCTCGTGATGGCCGGAGCAGCCGGTGCGACCGGGGCCGGTGCCGGTGCCTGGGCGACCAGTGCGCCATCGCACTTCGCGTTGGCGGTGGCCGGCGTCCAGAACGCATCGCGCCAGCAGAGCTCGTTCGTGCCGTTCATCCACACCCATTCGCCCGTGCCATTCACCCAGTTGTCATTCACGGCTTGTCGCGACGCCGGCACCGACTGTGCCGAAGCGGATGCAGCCATAACTGCGGTAGCTGCAATGAACGCGAGCTTTGAAAGTTTATTCATATTTCTCCTCTCGAAATTGAGATTACCGCAGGTTTACTGCGAGCCTGTTGACGATGACAAGTCATACATTGCTCGAAGTATAACATTGGTGCGGCACAAAAAACGCGGCACCGCTCTGTGTAGACTTCGAGCAGCGTCTAACTTTCAGTGCGTTGGCATTTTGCCATATCGTTCCCTTCCCACGAAAAAAAATCCTCCCCACCCTAAGATCGGTCTATCGATTGTGGTGCGAGTGCAACACCGCTTGCCGCATGTTTCGGAAATTGTCAAGTCCGTTGGCGGGAAATCGCAGATTTTTGGGCTGCAAACCCATTCGTTAACTTGTTTCGTGTTTTTTTGTGTGCGCAATGTTCGAGTGATGCGAGGTGGACGGCGAAGCGGTCGCGCGGGTTTTGCCATTCTTATATAGAGGGGCCGCGTTGGGGCGGGTTGGGCCGCATGTTAGAATCGCACGTTGCGTCGCGCGAGCGGCGCCCACGCGAAAGGCGGCCCCGTCTTCGCTCCGAAAAGATACGGATACATGGATCAATTCGCCAAAGAGACCCTGCCCACCTCCCTCGAGGAGGAAATGCGCAAGTCGTATCTCGATTACGCCATGAGCGTGATCGTCGGACGTGCCCTTCCGGATGTCCGCGATGGCTTGAAGCCCGTGCACCGGCGCGTGCTGTTCGCAATGCACGAACTGAACAACGACTGGAACCGGCCGTACAAGAAGTCCGCGCGCATCGTCGGCGACGTGATCGGTAAGTACCACCCGCACGGCGACACGGCGGTCTACGACACGATCGTCCGGATGGCCCAGGACTTCTCGCTGCGCTACATGCTCGTCGACGGTCAGGGCAACTTCGGCTCCGTCGACGGCGACAATGCCGCCGCGATGCGCTACACCGAAATCCGGATGGCCAAGATCGGCCACGAACTGCTCGCGGATATCGACAAGGAAACCGTCGACTTCGGCCCGAACTACGACGGCAGCGAAATGCAGCCGCTCATCCTGCCGTCGCGGATTCCGAACCTCCTCATCAACGGTTCGTCGGGGATCGCGGTCGGCATGGCGACCAACATTCCGCCGCACAACCTGAACGAGGTCGTCGACGCGTGCCTGTACCTGCTGAACAATTCGCAGGCGAGCGTCGACGAGCTGATCGAGATCATTCCCGCGCCCGATTTCCCGACGGCCGGCATCATCTATGGCGTCGCGGGCGTGCGCGACGGCTATCGCACCGGTCGCGGCCGTGTCGTGATGCGCGCGACGACGCACTTCGAAGAGATCGACCGCGGCCAGCGGATGGCGATCATCGTCGACGAGCTGCCGTACCAGGTCAACAAGCGCTCGCTGCTCGAGCGGATCGCGGAGCTCGTCAACGAGAAGAAGCTCGAAGGCATCTCGGACATCCGCGACGAGTCCGACAAGAGCGGCATGCGCGTCGTGATCGAACTCAAGCGCGGCGAGGTGCCCGAGGTCGTGCTGAACAACCTGTACAAGGCGACCCAGCTGCAGGACACGTTCGGCATGAACATGGTCGCGCTCGTCGACAACCAGCCGAAGCTCCTCAATCTGAAGGAGATCCTGCAGTGTTTCCTGTCGCATCGGCGCGAAGTGCTGACGCGGCGCACGGTCTACGAGTTGCGCAAGGCGCGCGAACGCGGCCACGTGCTCGAAGGCTTGGCCGTCGCGCTCGCGAACATCGACGACTTCATTGCGATCATCAAGGCCGCGCCGACGCCGCCGATCGCGAAGCAGGAGCTGATGGCGAAGTCGTGGGATTCGTCGCTCGTGCGCGAGATGCTGGCGCGCGCCGAGACCGAGAACGCGGCGGCGGGCGGGCGCGAAGCATACCGCCCGGAAGGTCTGAGCCCGGTGTTCGGCATGCAGGGCGACGGTCTGTACAGGCTGTCCGACACGCAGGCGCAGGAAATCCTCCAGATGCGTCTGCAGCGCCTGACGGGCCTCGAGCAGGACAAGATCATCGGCGAATATCGCGACGTGATGGCGCAGATCGCCGATCTGCTCGACATCCTCGCGCGGCCGGAGCGGATCACCGTGATGATCAGCGAGGAACTGAACGCCGTGAAGGCCGAGTTCGGCGACGCGCGCCGCTCGAAGATCGAGCTGAACGCGACCGAGCTGAACACGGAAGACCTGATCACGCCGCAGGACATGGTGGTCACGATGTCGCACGCGGGCTACGTGAAGTCGCAGCCGCTGTCCGAGTATCGCGCGCAGAAGCGCGGCGGCCGCGGCAAGCAGGCGACGCAGATGAAGGAGGACGACTGGATCGAGACGCTCTTCATCGCGAACACGCACGACTACATCCTGTGTTTCTCGAACCGCGGTCGCGTGTACTGGGTCAAGGTCTACGAGGTGCCGCAGGGTTCGCGCAACTCGCGCGGCCGTCCGATCGTCAACATGTTCCCGCTGCAGGACGGCGAGAAGATCAACGTCGTGCTGCCCGTGCGGGAATTCTCGGCCGACAAGTACGTGTTCATGACGACGGCGTTGGGCACCGTCAAGAAGACGCCGCTCGAAGCGTTCAGCCGGCCGATGAAGAAGGGCATCATTGCGGTCGGCCTCGACGAGGGCGACTACCTGATCGGCGCGGCGATCACCGACGGCGCGCACGACGTGATGCTGTTCTCCGATGCCGGCAAGGCGGTCCGATTCGACGAGAACGACGTGCGTCCGATGGGCCGCGAGGCGCGCGGCGTGCGCGGGATGCAGCTCGACGAAGGGCAGCAGGTGATCGCGATGCTCGTCGCGGGCAGCGAGGAGCAATCGGTGCTGACCGCCACCGAGAACGGTTTCGGCAAGCGCACGCCGATCACCGAGTACACGCGCCACGGCCGCGGCACGAAGGGGATGATCGCGATCCAGACGTCCGAGCGCAACGGCCGCGTGGTCGCCGCGACGCTCGTCGACGCCGAGGATCAGATCATGCTGATCACGACGGCGGGCGTGCTGATCCGCACGCGCGTGTCGGAGATCCGCGAGATGGGACGGGCGACGCAAGGTGTTACACTCATCAGTCTCGATGAAGGCACCAAGCTTTCGGGTCTGCAGCAGATCGCCGAGGCGGACGCTGATCCCGACGATGACGCGTCGGAGGGCGGCGACGCCTGAGCCAGGTTGTGACCGTCGAGCCGCCGCCCGGCTCGCACGCAAAAATGCGGCGTGACGGGTGCGGCGTATAAACTGTGCATATTTCCATGAGGGAGTGATGATGCAAAAACGATTCAAGCAACTGGTCCTGCTGGCAGCGATGGTTCCGGCGTTCGCGATGGCTCAGTCGCTGTCGAACCAGACTTCGGCTCCGGCGGCCGCTGCTCCGATCGACGCCGACAAGAAGGCAGCCATCAAGGATCTGCTCGACGCGATCGACGCGCCGAAGCTCGTGTCGGCAATCGCGAATAGCGCCGAAATGCAATCGAAGCAGCTCGTGCCGGCGATCCTGTCGGACGCGCTGTCGGAGAACAAGACGCTGAACGACAAGCAGAAGCAAGCTGCCGTGCCGGCGCTGCAAAAGAACGCGGTGCCGAAGCTCGTCGACAACGCGGGCAAGGTGTTCGGCACGCAGCAGTTCTCGAGCGACGCGATGCAGGCTCAGTACGACGCGTACGCGAAGTACTACAGCACGTCGGAGATCAAGGATCTGACGACGTTCTACAAGAGCCCGACGGGCCGCAAGTTCATCCAGGTGCAGGATCAGGTCGGCCGCGACGTCGTGAACGGCCTGATGCAGAAGTACATGCCGCAGGCGATCAAGGCGACGCGCGACCAGGCCGACAAGGAAGTCGCGGGCGTCAAGCCGGGCAAGTAAGCCGCGCCCGCCGGGGCCCGCCGGCCGGGGCGTTCGCCGCCCGGGTTTGGCGGGTTCGTCGGGACAGTGCGATAATGGCCGTTTGCGCGAGAGCGCAAGCGGCCATTTCCTTTTCCCGCACGGCTTTCGCGCCGGTTCGAAGCGGCTGCGTCCCTTCCGAGGTTTTCACGATGCGCGTCTTTAATTTCTCCGCCGGTCCCGCGGCGATGCCCGAGGAAGTGCTGCGCCAGGCGGCCGCCGAAATGCTCGACTGGAACGGCAGCGGCATGAGCGTGATGGAAATGAGCCATCGCGGCAAGGAATTCATGTCGATCCACGAGGCGGCGCTCGCCGATCTGCGCGAGCTGCTCGACGTGCCCGTGAACTACCGGATCCTGTTCCTGCAGGGCGGGGGGATCGCCGAGAACGCGATCGTGCCGATGAACCTGCTCGGCTCGCGCACGACGGCCGATTTCGTCGTCACGGGCTCCTGGTCGCAGAAGTCGTTCAACGAGGCGAAGAAATACTGCACGCCGCATCTCGCCGCAGCGGGCAAGACCGAGCAGGGCTACACGCGCGTGCCGGCATTCTCCGAATGGCGGATGTCCGGCGATCCGGCGTACGTGCACCTGTGCACGAACGAGACGATCGACGGCGTCGAAACCTTCGACATTCCCGATCTCGGCAACGTGCCGCTCGTCGCCGACGTGTCGTCGCACATCCTGTCGCGTCCGCTCGAGATCGCGAGGTACGGTGCGATCTTCGGCGGCGCGCAGAAGAACATCGGGATGGCCGGCGTGACGCTCGTGATCGTCCGCGAGGACCTGCTCGATCGCGCGTTGTCTATTTGCCCGTCGGCGTTCGAATGGAAGACCGTCGCGCTCAACAACTCGCTCTACAACACGCCGCCCACCTATGCGATCTACGTCGCGGGGCTCGTGTTCAAGTGGCTGAAGGCGCAAGGCGGCCTGGCCGTGATCGAGCAGCGCAACATCGAAAAATCGAAGCTGCTGTACGACGCGATCGACGCGAGCAGCTTCTATTTGAATAAGGTTGAGAAGTCGGCGCGTTCGCGGATGAACGTGCCGTTCTTTCTCGCGGACGAATCGCGCAACGAAGACTTCCTTGCCGGCGCAAAAGAGCGCGGGCTGCTGCAGCTGAAGGGCCACAAGTCCGTCGGCGGCATGCGGGCGTCGATCTACAACGCGGTGCCGCTCGCGGGCGTGCAGACGCTCGTCGAGTACATGAAGGATTTCGAGCGGCAATGCGCGTGACGCGCGCCGCTCTTCAGCACGCTTGTTAATTCATGGACGACGAACTCAATACCCGCCTGAAGCCACTGCGCGAGCGTATCGACGCGATCGACGCGCAGTTGATCTCGCTTCTGAACCAGCGCGCGGCAGTCGCGCTCGAGGTCGGCGAGGTCAAGAAACACTTCAACGCGCCCGTGTTCCGGCCGGAGCGCGAGCAGCAGGTGATCGCGCGCTTGCAGGACATGAGCGCCGGGCCGCTCGCGAGCGAGCACATCAGCGCGATCTGGCGCGAGATCATGGCGGCGAGCCGCTCGCTCGAGCAGACGATTCACGTTGCGTTCCTGGGGCCTGTCGGCACCTACAGCGAACAGGCGATGTTCGACTACTTCGGCCAGTCGATCGAGGGGCTGCCGTGCCCGTCGATCGACGAGGTGTTCCGCTCGGTCGAGGCGGGCTCCGCGGCGTTCGGGGTCGTGCCGGTCGAAAACTCGTCGGAAGGCGCGGTGTCGCGCACGCTCGATCTGCTGCTGCATACGCAGCTTCTGATCGGCGGCGAGCTGTCGTTGCCGATTCATCACAACCTGCTCACGCAGACGGGCAAGCTCGACGGCGTGAAGCGCGTATGCGCGCATGCGCAGGCGCTTGCGCAGTGCCAGCAGTGGCTCGCGGCGAATGCGCCGCATCTCGAGCGGCAGGCGGTCGCGAGCAACGCGGAGGCCGCGCGGCTCGCAGCCGACGACGCGACGGTCGCCGCGATCGCGGGCGACCGTGCGGCGACGCACTACGGGCTGCAGATCGCATATGCGCTGATCCAGGACGATCCGCACAACCGCACGCGCTTCGCCGTCATCGGCAAAGAACCGGCAGGGCCGGGCGGGCATGACCAGACGTCGCTCATCGTGTCGGTGAAGAACGAGCCGGGCGCGGTGTTCAAGCTGCTCGAGCCGCTCGCGCGGCACGGCGTATCGATGACGCGCTTCGAGTCGCGTCCCGCCCGGGTCGGCACGTGGGAGTATTACTTCTACATCGACGTCGAAGGGCATCGCGACGACGACGCAGTCAAGGCCGCGCTCGCGGAGCTCGGCAAGAAGGCGGCATTCCTGAAGGTTCTCGGTTCGTATCCGCGCGCGCGGTGACGCGCATCGCGTTGCGCCGCGCCGGCATGCGCGGCCGCGTCGCCCGTAGCGGCGCGCGGCAGCGGATGGCGGCGCGTGGCGGCAGGGCTCGCGGCTGGAGCGGCTTGCCGCAGGTAGACGACGCACGGCCCATCGCGCAAGCGGATGCGCGGCGCCTCGGGCAGGCGGCCGTTCGATATTGACCCTCGCGCGCCCGGCCCGGGCTCGGGCGCGCGTTACTTGGCTCTCGTCGTGTCAGGCTTTTCTTTCAACAAACTGGTGATTTTCGGCGTCGGGCTGATCGGCGGCTCGCTCGCGCTCGCATTGCGCGCGGGTGCGTCGGGCGGCGCGCGCGAGGTGGTCGGCGTCGGCCGTTCGACCGCGTCGATCGAGCGTGCGCTCGCGCTGCGCGTAATCGACCGCGCGGCGGCGCTCGACGACGACACGCAGTTGCGCGACGCGCTCGCGGGCGCCGACATCGTGCTGCTCGCCGCGCCCGTCGCGCAGACGGGGCCGCTTCTTGCGCGGATCGCGCCGTTTCTCGACGCATCGACGATCGTCACCGACGCGGGCAGCACGAAGTCGGACGTCGTCGCGGCTGCGCGCGCGGCGCTCGGCGCGCGGATCGGCCAGTTCGTGCCGGGCCACCCGATCGCCGGACGCGAATCGAGCGGCGTCGATGCGGCGCTTGCCGATCTGTACGTCGGCCGCAACGTCGTGCTGTGCGCATTGCCGGAGAACGCACCCGATGCGGTCGCCCGCATCGAATCGATGTGGCGCGCGGCGCGCGCCGACGTGCGCGCGATGAGCGCCGAGCAGCACGACCGCGTGTTCGCGGCGGTGAGCCATCTGCCGCACGTGCTGTCGTTCGCGCTCGTCGAGCAGATTCTTGGCGAATCCGACGCCGAGCTGAAATTCTCGTATGCGGCGGGCGGGTTCCGCGATTTCACGCGCATCGCCGCGTCGAGCCCGGAAATGTGGCGCGACGTCTGCCTCGCGAACCGCGCGGCGCTCCTCGATGAGCTCGACGCATACACCCGCGTGCTCGAGCGGCTGCGCGCGGCGGTCGACGCGGGCGACGGCGCCGCGCTCGAAGCCGTGTTCGCGCGCTCGCGCGCCGCGCGCTCGGCGTGGCGCGAGCGCGGCGCGAAGGCCGCGCCCGCCGTCCATTCAGCCCCCCCTGGAACAGGATCTCACATGGAACATCTCGATCTCGGCCCGTTCTCTCATGCGCAAGGCACGGTGCGTCTGCCCGGCTCGAAGAGCATCTCGAACCGCGTGCTGCTGCTTGCGGCGCTTGCGGAAGGCGAGACGACCGTCACGAACCTGCTCGATTCCGACGACACGCGCGTGATGCTCGACGCGTTGGCCAAGCTCGGCGTGAAGCTGTCGCGCGACGGCGATACCTGCGTCGTCGTCGGCACGCGCGGCGCGTTCACCGCGAAATCGGCGGATCTCTTCCTCGGCAACGCGGGCACCGCGGTGCGGCCGCTGACGGCGGCGCTCGCGGTCAACGGCGGCGACTACCGGATCCACGGCGTGCCGCGGATGCACGAGCGTCCGATCGGCGATCTCGTCGACGGGCTGCGCCAGATCGGCGCGCAGATCGACTACGAAGGCAACGAAGGCTTCCCGCCGCTCCGGATCCGGCCCGCGGCGATTTCGGTCGACGCGCCGATCCGCGTGCGCGGCGACGTGTCGAGCCAGTTCCTGACGGCGCTCCTGATGACGCTGCCGCTCGTGAAGGCGAAGGACGGCGCGAGCGTCGTCGAGGTCGACGGCGAACTGATCTCGAAGCCTTACATCGAGATCACGATCAAGCTGATGGCGCGCTTCGGCGTGACGGTCGAGCGCGACGGCTGGCAGCGCTTCACGGTGCCGGCAGGCGTGCGGTACCGGTCGCCCGGCGCGATCATGGTCGAGGGCGACGCCTCGTCGGCGTCGTACTTCCTCGCGGCGGGCGCGCTGGGCGGCGGGCCGCTGCGCGTCGAGGGCGTCGGCCGCGCGAGCATCCAGGGCGACGTCGGCTTCGCGAACGCGCTGATGCAGATGGGCGCGAACGTGACGATGGGCGACGACTGGATCGAGGTGCGCGGCATCGGACACGATCACGGCAGGCTCGCGCCGATCGACATGGACTTCAACCTGATTCCGGACGCCGCGATGACGATCGCGGTCGCCGCGCTGTTCGCCGATGGCTCGAGCACGCTGCGCAACATCGGCAGCTGGCGCGTGAAGGAGACCGACCGGATCGCCGCGATGGCGACCGAGCTGCGCAAGGTTGGCGCGACGGTCGAGGAGGGCGCCGACTATCTCGTCGTGACGCCGCCCGCGCAACTCGTGCCGAACGCGTCGATCGATACCTACGACGACCACCGGATGGCGATGTGCTTTTCGCTCGTGAGCCTGGGCGGCGTGCCCGTGCGCATCAACGATCCGCAGTGCGTCGGCAAGACGTTTCCCGACTATTTCGACCGTTTCCTGGCGCTCGCGAAGGCTTGACGCCCGTATTGATCCGATGAAATCGACTCGACCTTTTCACCCGACCCCAGTTATCACGATCGACGGCCCAACCGCATCCGGAAAGGGCACGGTCGCGGCGCTTGTCGCCGCGCACCTCGGTTTTCACCTGCTCGACAGCGGCGCGCTGTACCGGCTCGCAGCGCTCGCGAGCATCCGCTACCAGGTTGAGCCCGACGACGCCGACGCGCTCGCCAAGCTCGTCGACGGCCTCCACATCACGTTCCGCGAGGGCTGCGCGCAGCTCGACGGCGTCGACGTGTCCGACGAGATCCGTGTGGAAGCGGTCGGCAACCGGGCGTCGGCGATCGCCGTCCATGCGAGCGTGCGCGCGGCGCTCGTCGCGCGGCAACGCGCGTTCCGCAAGACGCCGGGGCTCGTCGCGGACGGCCGCGACATGGGGACCGTGATCTTCCCGGACGCAGTGCTGAAGGTGTTCCTGACGGCGAGCGTCGAGGCGCGCGCCGCGCGCCGCCATAAGCAATTGATGCAAAAAGGTTTTTCTGCTAATATTGATAACTTGCTCCGGGATTTGCGCGAACGCGACGCGCGCGACAGCAATCGCGCAGCCGCGCCGCTCAAGCCCGCAGCAGACGCCAAGCCCCTCGACACGTCGGCCCTCACGATCGAACAATCGGTCGAACAGGTCCTCGCGTGGTTCCGGGAGTTCGGCCAGCCCGCTTGAAAGAGGGGCAAAAGCGTAGTAGGTGCTTCGCGCGTCGCGCGAAGCGTGTGTTAAACCCTAACCCCGTGTGGATTCGCGGGCGCGTTGCCAGCCGTGATGGCCGGCGCGGGCGGTAGAGCGAAACCACGCACAATCCGATTTTTATGTCCGACCTGCAAACCTCCAACCCGAATACCGAATCCTTCGCGGCTCTGTTCGAAGAGTCGCTGACCCGCCAAGACATGCGCGCCGGCGAAGTGATCTCCGCCGAAGTCGTGCGTGTCGACCACAACTTCGTGGTCGTCAATGCCGGCCTCAAGTCCGAGGCCTACATTCCGATCGAGGAATTCCTGAACGATCAGGGCGAGGTTGAGGTGCAGTCGGGCGATTTCGTGTCCGTCGCGATCGACGCACTCGAAAACGGCTATGGCGACACGATCCTGTCGCGCGACAAGGCGAAGCGTCTCGCTTCGTGGCTGTCGCTGGAAAAGGCGCTCGACAACAACGAGCTCGTCACGGGCACGATCACCGGCAAGGTGAAGGGCGGCATGACCGTGATGGTCAACGGCATCCGCGCGTTCCTGCCGGGTTCGCTCGTCGACACGCGTCCCGTCAAGGACACGACGCCGTACGAAGGCAAGACGCTCGAATTCCGCGTCATCAAGCTCGACCGCAAGCGTAACAACGTCGTGCTGTCGCGCCGCGCGGTGATCGAAGCGACCCAGGGCGAAGAGCGCGCGAAGCTGCTCGAGACGCTGAAGGAAGGCGCGATCGTCAACGGCGTGGTCAAGAACATCACCGACTACGGTGCGTTCGTGGATCTGGGCGGCATCGACGGCCTGCTGCACATCACCGACATCGCATGGCGCCGCGTGCGTCACCCGAGCGAAGTCCTGTCGGTCGGCCAGGAAGTCACCGCCAAGATTCTCAAGTTCGATCAAGAGAAGAACCGCGTGTCGCTCGGCATCAAGCAACTGGGCGACGATCCGTGGGAAGGCATCTCGCGTCGCTACCCGTCGGGCACGCGCCTGTTCGGCAAGGTCACGAACATCACCGACTACGGCGCGTTCGTCGAAGTGGAATCGGGCATCGAAGGCCTCGTCCACGTGTCGGAAATGGACTGGACGAACAAGAACGTTGCTCCGTCGAAGGTCGTTCAGCTCGGCGACGAAGTCGAAGTCATGGTCCTCGAGATCGACGAAGACCGCCGTCGGATCAGCCTCGGCATGAAGCAGTGCAAGCCGAATCCGTGGGACGACTTCAGCCGCAACTTCAAGAAGGGCGACAAGATCACGGGCGCGATCAAGTCGATTACCGACTTCGGCGTGTTCATCGGTCTGCCGGGCGGCATCGACGGCCTCGTCCACCTGTCGGACCTGTCGTGGAGCGAAGCGGGCGAAGAAGCGGTTCGCAAGTACAAGAAGGGCGACGAAGTCGAGGCAGTCGTGCTCGGCATCGACGTCGAGAAGGAACGCATCTCGCTCGGCATCAAGCAGCTCGAAGGCGATCCGTTCAGCAACTACGTTGCAATGAACGACAAGGGCTCGATCGTCGACGGCGTCGTGAAGTCGGTCGACGCGAAGGGCGCGGTCATCACGCTGACGTCGGACGTCGAAGGCTACCTGCGTGCGTCGGAAATCTCGCAGGATCGCGTCGAAGACGCCCGCAACGTGCTGAAGGAAGGCGACAAGGTCAACGCGATGGTGATCAACATCGATCGCAAGTCGCGCGGCATCAACCTTTCGATCAAGGCGAAGGATTCGGCCGAGCAGCAGGAAGCGATGCGCGGCCTGCACGCCGATTCGAGCGCCGCTGCAACTGGTACGACCAACCTCGGCGCGCTGCTGAAGGCGAAGCTCGACGGCCAGAACCAGTAAGCCTCGCGAGGTCTGCCGAAGTATGACCAAATCCGAGTTGGTCGCCCAGTTGGCATCGCGATTTCCGCAACTCGTGTTGAAGGATGCGGATTTCGCGGTGAAAACGATGCTTGATGCGATGTCCGACGCGCTGTCGAAAGGGCATCGCATCGAAATTCGCGGCTTCGGCAGCTTCGGCCTGAACCGCCGCCCGGCGCGCGTCGGGCGCAATCCGAAGTCGGGGGAAAAAGTGCAGGTGCCCGAGAAGTTCGTCCCGCACTTCAAGCCCGGCAAGGAATTGCGCGAGCGCGTCGACGGCCGCGCCGGCGAGCCGTTGAAGAACGACGAACCGGAAGATGGCCAGTGACGGTTCAGCCGCAGCCGATGCCGAGCCAGTTTGGCCGAAAGAAAGCGCCCCTTGCGGGCGCTTTTTCTTTGGCGCGCGCCGCGCGGATTTCGCGAAGCGCGTCAAGCGCCGGCAGAGCCGATTCGCGAAGCGCTAAAGGCATCCTTTACAATACGGGGCGCCTGACGCGCTGCGAAGGGGAGTCGCGCGCGCTGCCGAACAATCTCAGTCAAAGAGAGGGAGTCATGAAGTTCATCGTCTGGTTGATCCGTGTGCTGGTGTTCGTGCTGCTGCTCGTGCTTGCGTTGGCCAATACGCAAAGCGTCACGCTGAATTTTCTCGCCGGCTACAACTGGCAGGCTCCGCTGATCCTGATCGGTCTCGCGTTCTTCGGCGTCGGCTTGATCGCTGGTCTGTTGTCGGCATTGCCCGCGATCTTCCGGATGCGAATGGAGAACGGCCGCCTGAAGCGCGACTTGCGCGCGGCGCGCGAGAACCCGGCCGTCATCGACCAGCCGCCGATGCCGCCCGTCATTTAACGATGCCGACGCCGCGCGCGGTGCGCGGCCAAGGTTTTTTTCGACACACGTCGCATGGATCTCGATTTCTGGTGGCTGCTCGCCATTCCCGTCGCGTTCGCGCTCGGCTGGATGGCGTCGCGCTACGACCTCAACAAGCTGCTGTCCGAGAGCGCGAATCTGCCGCGCTCCTATTTCCGCGGCCTGAACTTCCTGCTGAACGAACAGCCGGACAAAGCCATCGACGCGTTCATCGAAGTCGCGAAGCTCGATCCCGAAACGGTCGAGCTGCACTTCGCGCTCGGTAACCTGTTTCGCCGGCGCGGAGAGACGGACCGCGCGATCCGCGTCCATCAGAACCTGCTCAGCCGCAACGACCTGCCCGTGACCGAGCGTGACCACGCGCTCTTCGAACTCGGGCAGGACTTCCTGAAGGCGGGCCTGCTCGACCGCGCGGAAGAGACGTTCCACATGCTCGCCGAAGGCGACTATGCGCTCGACGCGCAGCGCGCGCTCCTGACGATCTACGAGATCGAAAAGGACTGGAACAAGTCGATCGACACCGCGACGCGGATCGAGTCGATGGGCGCGCCGCGTCTCGCGACCGAGATCTCGCAGTTCCATTGCGAACTCGCGCAGGACGCGCTGCAGCGCAAGAACGCCGCGCTCGCGGCCGAGCATCTGCGCGAGGCGCTCACGGTGAATCCGCAGAACGCGCGCGCAACGATCCTGTCGGGCGACGCGGCCGCCGCGGCGGGCGACCATCGCGCGGCGATCGAGCACTGGCGCCGCATCGAGATGCAGAATTCCGCGTATCTGCCGCTCGTCGCCGACAAGCTGATGAAGTCCTACACCGCGCTCGATCAGGCGGCCGACGGTGCCGAACTGCTGACGGGCTATGCGGAACGCTATCCGTCGAACGATCTGCTCGACGTCGTCTATCAGTACGTCGCGCAGATGCGCGGCAACGACGTCGCGCATGCGCTCGCGCGCACGCAGATGGAGAAGGCGCCGAACCTGTCCGGCATGCTGCACTTGCTCGACGCGCAGATCGCGACGGCCGGCGAGCCGCGCCGCGCGGAACTCGAAATGATGCGCTTGCTCGTCAAGCAGCGCACCAAGAATTTGCCACGATATACATGCCAGAATTGCGGTTTCCGGGCGCGCCTCTTCTACTGGCAGTGCCCTGGATGCAGCGGATGGGAAACCTACGCGCCGCGGCGCGTCGAACCCGCCGTTGCGTAATGGGGGCAGGCCGCGCGGGACGGCGTGAGATCGCCGCCGCGGGCCTGAACCGGGCGGACGTCGTCCGCTCGAGCGAATCATCGGAATACTTATGAAGATCACCATCATCGGCACGGGCTATGTGGGCCTCGTCACCGGCGCGTGTCTCGCCGAGATCGGCCACGACGTGTTCTGTCTCGACGTCGATCCTCGCAAGATCGATATCCTGAATGACGGCGGCATGCCGATTCACGAGCCGGGGCTGCAGGAAATCATCGCGCGCACCCGCGCAGCGGGGCGCATCACGTTCTCGACCGATGTCGAGGCGAGCGTCGCGCACGGCGAGATCCAGTTCATCGCGGTCGGCACGCCGCCTGACGAGGACGGTTCCGCCGATCTGCAGTACGTGCTCGAGGCCGCGCGCAACATCGGCCGCTATATGACGGGCTACAAAGTGATCGTCGACAAGTCGACGGTGCCCGTCGGCACCGCGCAGCGCGTGCGCGGCGTGGTCGAAGAGGCGCTCGCCGCGCGCGGGCTCGCCGGCAGCGCCGAGCATCGCTTTTCGGTCGTGTCGAATCCCGAATTCCTGAAGGAAGGCGCGGCCGTCGACGATTTCATGCGTCCCGACCGGATCATCATCGGCGTCGACGACGACGCAGCGGGCGCGATCGCCCGCGAGAAGATGAAGAAGCTCTACGCGCCGTTCAACCGCAATCACGAGCGAACGATCTACATGGACGTGCGCTCGGCCGAATTCTCGAAGTATGCGGCGAACGCGATGCTCGCGACGCGCATCTCGTTCATGAACGAGATGTCGAATCTCGCGGATCGCGTCGGCGCCGATATCGAAGCGGTGCGGCGCGGGATCGGCTCCGATCCGCGGATCGGCTATCACTTCCTGTATGCGGGCGTCGGCTACGGCGGCTCGTGCTTCCCGAAGGACGTGCAGGCGCTCATCCGCACCGCGAGCGAGAACGGCCAGCCGCTCAAGATTCTCGAGGCGGTCGAGGATGTGAATCACGCGCAGAAGAACGTGCTGCTCGACAAGATCGAGAAGCGCTACGGCGCCGACCTGACGGGCCGCACGTTCGCCGCCTGGGGGCTTGCGTTCAAGCCGAACACCGACGATATGCGCGAAGCGCCGAGCCGGCGTCTGATCGCGTCGCTGCTCGCGCGCGGCGCGACGGTGCGCGCATACGATCCCGTCGCGATCGACGAAGCGCGGCGCGTGTTCGCACTCGATCTGCACGATATGCCCGACGCGCTCGCGCGGCTCGCGTTCGTCGACTCGGCCGACGATGCGCTCGCGGGCGCGGACGCGCTCGTGATCGTCACCGAATGGAAGGAATTCAAGAGCCCGGATTTCGCGCATCTGAAGTCGGTGCTGAAGGCGCCCGCGATCTTCGACGGCCGCAACCTGTACGAACCCGATGCGATGGCCGAGCTCGGCATCGATTACCACGCAATTGGACGCCCCTATGTCGAGCCCATCTCTTCCGAGCGCGCATAAGCACGCGGCGTTGTCCGCCACGGCGCGCGTCGTGGCGCGCGAGCAGATCGCGAAATCGCGCGTGCTCGTCGTCGGCGACGTGATGCTCGATCGCTACTGGTTCGGCAACGTCAACCGGATCTCGCCCGAAGCGCCCGTGCCCGTCGTGCACGTGCAGCGGCAGGAAGAGCGGCTGGGCGGCGCGGCGAACGTCGCGCGCAACGCGGTGACGCTCGGCGGCCAGGCGGGCCTACTGTGCGTCGTCGGTGGCGACGAGCCGGGCGAGCGAATCGTCGAACTGCTCGGCGCGAGCGGCGTGACGCCGTATCTCGAGCGCGATCCGTCGCTGCCGACGACGATCAAGCTGCGCGTGCTCGCGCAGCAGCAGCAATTGCTGCGCGTCGATTTCGAGGCCGCGCCGACGCACGAAGTGCTGCTTGCGGGGCTTGCGCGCTTCGACGCGCTGCTGCCGTCGTACGACGTCGTGCTGATGTCGGACTACGCGAAGGGCGGACTCACGCACGTGACGACGATGATCGCGAAGGCGCGTGCGGCGGGCAAGCCCGTGCTCGTCGATCCGAAGGGCGCCGACTGGGCGCGCTATCGCGGCGCGTCGCTGATCACGCCGAACCGCACGGAGCTGCGCGAGGTCATCGGGCAGTGGACGTCCGAGGACGATCTGCGCGCGCGCGTGACGAAGCTGCGCGACGAACTCGCGCTCGACGCGCTCTTGCTCACGCGCTCGGAAGAGGGGATGACGCTCTTTTCGAACGACGGCGAGCTGCACGTCAGCGCGCTCGCGCGCGAAGTGTACGATGTGTCGGGTGCGGGCGACACGGTGATCGCAACCGTTGCGACGATGCTCGGCGCGGGGCTGCCGCTCGTCGAAGCGGTCGTGCTCGCGAATCGCGCGGCGGGCATCGTGGTCGGCAAGCTCGGCACCGCGACTGTCGAGTACGACGAACTGTTTCATTGAACGGCGCACGGCGCGCGCTGCCGCGCGCCGTGCGCACACTCTTATCGGCAGGACGATCATGACCCTCATCGTTACCGGCGCGGCCGGCTTCATCGGCGCGAACATCGTCAAGGCGCTGAACGAGCGCGGCGAGACGCGCATCATCGCGGTCGACAACCTGACGCGCGCGGACAAATTCAAGAACCTCGTCGATTGCGAGATCGACGACTACCTCGACAAGACCGAGTTCGTCGAGCGCTTCACGCGCGGCGATTTCGGCAAGGTGCGCGCGGTGTTCCACGAAGGCGCCTGTTCGGACACGATGGAAACCGACGGTCGCTACATGATGGACAACAATTTCCGCTACAGCCGTGCGGTGCTCGACGCGTGTCTCGCGCAGGGCGCGCAGTTTCTGTATGCGTCGTCGGCCGCGATCTACGGCGGGTCGAGCCGCTTCGTCGAAGAGCGCGAGGTCGAAGCGCCGCTCAACGTCTACGGCTATTCGAAGTTCCTGTTCGACCAGGTGATCCGCCGCGTGATGCCGGGCGCGAAGAGCCAGATCGCGGGCTTTCGCTACTTCAACGTGTACGGTCCGCGCGAGTCGCACAAGGGCCGGATGGCGTCGGTCGCGTTCCACAACGTCAACCAGTTCCGCGCCGAAGGCAAGGTCAAGCTGTTCGGCGAGTACAACGGCTACGGTCCGGGCGAGCAGACGCGCGATTTCGTGTCGGTCGAGGACGTCGCGAAGGTGAACCTGTATTTCTTCGATCATCCGGAGAAGTCGGGCATCTTCAATCTCGGCACCGGCCGCGCGCAGCCGTTCAACGACATCGCGACGACGGTCGTCAACACGCTGCGCGCGCTCGAAGGCAAGCCGTCGCTCACGCTCGCCGAGCAGGTCGAGCAGGGCCTCGTCGAATACGTGCCGTTCCCGGACGCGCTGCGCGGCAAGTACCAGTGCTTCACGCAGGCCGACCAGACGAAGCTGCGCGCGGCCGGCTACGATGCGCCGTTCCTGACGGTGCAAGAGGGTGTCGATCGCTACGTGCGTTGGCTGTTCGGCCAGCTGTAAGCGGCGCGCCCGCGTCCTTAGACTGGATCTCACGGTCGGCAGCCGCCGGCCGTTTCTTTACGGAGATCCAGATGCTGAAGAAACTTCTCGCGACGGTCGCGCTGTGCGCCGCGGCCGCGCACGGATGGGCTGCCGTCGACGTCAACGTCGCGAACGACGATGCGCTGCGCGGCATCAAGGGCATCGGTCCGGCGAAGGCCAAGGCGATCGTCGACGAGCGGGCCGCGCATGGCCCGTACAAGGATGCGGTGGACCTCGCTCGGCGCGTGAAGGGCATGGGCGGCAAGACGATCGAGCGCTTGCAGGCCGAGGGCCTCGCGATCGGCGCGGCGCGTGCGCCTGCCGCCTCCGCAGCGCCGCAGAAAGCGGCCGCTGCCGGCAAGAAATAATCCGCTCTGCTGACGATTCCTGCGCCGGCGATCCAGCGGCCGGCGGTTGGGTGATGCCTCCTTCAGGCGCCGCTTCGGCGGCGAATTCCCGCGGCGCACGCCGCGGGCTTTTTGCGTTGCCCGAACACCCGCGCGAAGGCCGCACGTCCATGGGCGCAGCCGGCTTGACGGCCATCGTGCACGCACGTTTCTCCGCTGGTTTACAATCGATCAATTCATCGGCATCGGATAAACGTGACGTTCATGGCTTACAAAACTATCGAAGACACGATCGGCAATACTCCGCTCGTGCAACTCGTCCGCTTGCCGGACGACGAGATTCGCGCCCGGAACAATGTGATTCTCGCGAAGCTGGAAGGCAACAATCCGGCGGGTTCGGTAAAGGACCGTCCCGCGCTGTCGATGATCCGCAAGGCGGAAGAGCGCGGCACGATCAAGCCGGGCGACACGCTGATCGAGGCGACGAGCGGCAATACGGGGATCGCGCTCGCGATGGCGGCGGCGATCCGCGGCTACAAGATGGTGTTGATCATGCCGGAGGATCTGTCCGTCGAACGCCGCCAGAGCATGGCCGCGTACGGCGCCGAAATCGTGCTGACGCCGGTGAAGGGCGGGATGGAATTCGCGCGCGATCTTGCCGAGCAGATGCAGCGGGAAGGCAAGGGCGTGATCCTCGACCAGTTCGCGAATGCCGATAATCCGCTTGCGCATTACGAAGGCACCGGCCCGGAAATCTGGCGCGAGACCGACGGCCGCATCACGCACTTCGTGTCCGCGATGGGCACGACGGGCACGATCATGGGCACGTCGCAGTATCTGAAGGAAAGGAATCCGAACATTGAGATCGTCGGCGCGCAGCCGGAAGAAGGCTCGCGCATTCCGGGCATCCGCAAGTGGCCGGAAGCGTATCTGCCGAAGATTTTCGATCGCAGCCGAGTCGACCGCGTCGAGAACGTGAGCCAGGCCGCGTCCGAAGCGATGGCGCGCAAGCTCGCGGCCGTCGAGGGCATTTTCTGCGGCATCTCGTCGGGCGGCGCGTGCGAAGTCGCGCTGCGCATCGCGCGGCAGGTCGAGAACGCGACGATCGTGTTCATCGTCTGCGACCGCGGCGATCGTTATCTGTCGACGGGCGTATTCCCTGCGTAACGCGCGTCGTCATCCGGCCGGACCGCCAAAGAAAAAGCGCCGCTTACGGCGCTTTTTTCATTCGCGCGACCGCGCGCCGTTTCATTCCGACGACGGCTGTGTGGCGGGCGCGGTATTGTCCGGCGGCGACGTCAGCGCACCGCTCGCTTCCATTTGTTCCTTCACGCGCTCGCCCAATTGATACACGGCGAGCGCATAGAAGAAGCTGTGGTTGTAGCGGGTCAGCACGTAGAAGTTCTGCAGTCCGAGCTTGTACTCGGTCGCGCGGCCGGGCGTCGGCAGGTCGATCACCGTGACGGGCGTGCTCGCCTCCGACGCGATGTTGACGGACGGCTCGTCGAGTACGAGGCCTGCGCGCAGCAATTGCGACAACACCCAATGCGGCTCGGGCCGGCCGTCGGCCGCCGCTTGCGCGACACCTTGGCTGCCCGTGTCGGGCGCGATGCTCCATACCACCGGCCGGCCGGTTTCCCAGCCGTGCTGCTTCAGGTAGTTCGCGACGCTGCCGATCGCGTCGGCCTGGCTCGCGCGCAGGTCGATGTGGCCGTTGCCATCGTAATCGACTGCGTATTCGCGGATGCTGCTCGGCAGGAACTGCGGAATGCCGACTGCGCCCGTATACGAGCCGAGTACGCTCGTCGGATCGAGCTGGCTGTCGCGGGTCCACACGAGGAAGTCTTCGAGGTTCTTGCGGAACGTCGCCTGGCGCGTGTCGCGATTCGGCGTGCTCGGATAGTCGAACGCGAGCGTCGTCAGCGCGTCGAGCGTACGGAAGTTGCCCATGTAGCGGCCGTAGATCGTCTCGACGCCGATGATGCCGACGATCACTTCGGGCGGCACGCCGAATTCCGCCGACGCGCGTTGCAGCGTCCCCTGGTTCGCGCGCCAGAACTTCACGCCCGCGTTCACGCGCACCGCATCGAGAAAGCGTGATTGATAGACGCGCCAGTTCTTGGTCGTGGGCGACGGCGCGGGCATCACGAGCTTCGCGGCGGTCGCCGAGTAGCTGACGCGCGCGAAGAGCGAATGCAGTGCGTTTGCGTCGAAGTCGTGGCGCGCGACCATGTCGGCGATGAACGCGTCGATCTTCGGATTGTTCGCGTAGCGCTGCGGGACGATTTCTTCTTCGAACGTCTGTCCTTGCGGCACGCTCGATTGCGGCTGCGTTTGCGCGACGGCGGCGGACGCGAAGAGCGTCGCGGCAAGCGACAGCGCGGCGAACGGGAAGCGAAGACGGAACGCGAGCGGGGCGGGTGCGGCAGGCTGGTTGAAAGTCATGTCGAGGCGAAGCGGACGAGGCGGATGATTTCGGGGCAGTATAACCGACACGTCCGCCGCGCCGGCCCGGCGCTGGGCGCGATGTGGTAAGTTAGCGGCGAAGTTCGCACCAGACGATATCGCGGACATCCTTGACGGAGACCTGCGGCGCGCACCGGCCGCGTCGCGGAACGAACATATGCCAACGGCCTTTTACACCCACGCCGACTGCCTGCTGCACGAGATGGGGGAGTGGCATCCCGAGTCGCCGGCGCGGCTGTCGGCGATCCAGGATCAGTTGATCGCGAGCCGCATCGACGACCTGATCGTCCACGAGACGGCGCCGTTCGCGAGCGAGACGGCGCTTGCCCGCGTGCATACGCAGGCGCACATCGACTACATCCGCAGCCGGATTCCGAAGGAAGGCTACGTCGAGATCGATCCCGACACGTCGATGAACCGCCATACGTGGCGCGCCGCGCTGCGCGCGGCGGGCGCGGCCGTCGAGGCGACCGACGCGGTGCTCGAGGGCCGCTACGACAACGCGTTCTGCAGCGTGCGTCCGCCCGGCCATCATGCGGAGCCCGCGCGCGCGATGGGCTTCTGCTTCTTCAACAACGTCGCGATCGCCGCGCGCCATGCGCTTGAGATTCACGGACTGGAGCGCGTCGCGATCCTCGATTTCGACGTTCATCACGGCAACGGCACCGAGGCTGCATTCGCGAACGACGAGCGCGTGCTGATGTGCGGCTTCTTCCAGCATCCGCTGTATCCGTTCTCGGGCGCCGATCATCAGGCGCCGAACATGGTCAATCTGCCGATGCCAGCGCGCACGAACGGAATGGCGGTGCGCGAGGCGGTCGATCTGATGTGGCTGCCGCGGCTCGACGAATTCAAGCCGCAGATGTTGTTCGTGTCGGCGGGCTTCGATGCGCATCGCGAGGACGACATCGGCGGGATGGGCCTCGTCGAGGCCGACTACGAGTGGCTCACGACGCAGATTTGCGAAGTTGCGCGACGGCATGCGCAAGGCCGGATCGTGAGCTGCCTCGAAGGCGGCTACAACCTGTCCGCGCTCGGGCGCAGCGTGGTCGCGCATTTGCGCGTGCTTGCCGGGGTGTGAGCGCGCGCCGAGTGTCGTGCGGGCGGGCGGCGGCACTTCGGGGCGTTGGGGCATGTGTGGTGACGAGCCGACGGGCGCGCGTGCTCCACCGGGCTCGTGCGACGAAGATGCCTATCCGCGCAGCCGGTCGCCGCTATCCGGCCGCGAAGCTGCGTAGCGGACGCGATCATTCGACTTCCCTACCATCAGCGGATACGCGGGCGCGGCCCGCCTCGCCTTCGCATCCGATCCGGAATTTCAGTTTCGCTCGGGCACATGCGCGAGGATCCATTCGATCAACGCGCCGATCACGCGCTCACGTTCCAGATCGTTCATCGTCTCGTGATAGCAGCCTTCGTATAGCGTGAGCGTGCGGTCGGGCGAGCCGACGTGCGCGCCGAAATCGCGGCTGCCGTCGGGTTCGGTCAGCTTGTCGGCCGTGCCGTGATAGACGAGAACGGGCACGCGCAGCGCCGCGCGGCCGCGCTCGATCCGCTGCATCGCATCGAGAATTTCGGCGCCGGTGCGCGCCGGCACCGAGCCGTGGTGGACGAGCGGATCGGCGCGATTCGCGGCGACCACGGCCGGATCGCGCGACAGCAGCGCGGCGTCGATCTTGATCGCCGGAAAGCGGGGCCACGCGCGGCTGATGAAGCGGCTCATCGCGAGCATCCACTTCGGCACGTCGCGCCCGGGCGCGAGCGCGGGGCTCGACAGGATGAGGCCCGCGAATCCGGCGCGGCGCGCGGCCGCGCGTTCGACCATGTAGAGCGCGGCGACCGCGCCGCCCATGCTGTGCCCCATCAGGAAGAGCGGGGTGTCGTCGCGCGCCGCGCTCGAGACGAGCGCATCCGCGTCCTGCAGATACTGATCGAAGCGCTCGACCCATGCGCGTGCGCCGGGCGAATGTCCGTGTCCGCGCAGATCGGCCGCGACGACTTCGATGCCCGCCGCAGTCAGCCGCTCGGCGAGCGCCTGGTAGCGCCCCGCGTGCTCGGCGAGCTCGTGCACGAGCGCGACGGTCGCGCGCGGCGCGGCGAACGACGCCGCGGCGGGCCACCGATATGACGCGAGCTCGAGCCCGTCGCCGGTGCGCAGGCGTCCGCGCTGCGGGGCCACGCCGGCATCGGCATCGGCAGGGGCGGCGAAGCGGGGCGAGGTCGAAGCGGCAGCGTCCATGGCGGGAGTCTCCGGAGCATGTTGTTATGAAGGATGCGCTCGATCATAGACGCCGTCCGCGACAGCCCGTGCGGGCGCATTCCTCTAATCGCATTTGGTTATGAAAAGGTGGAAATCGATTATTAAGGGAAATGTGGCGGATGCGGTAGACTCACGGGTTATTCCCTAGATGCGGCGGCGGTCGACAGCGAAGCCCGGCATATCCGGCTGCGCCGTTCCGCCGTTTTGTTTACATGATCGAAATTCGCAACCTTTCGCAGCGTTTCGAGGGGCCTCGCGGCTGGATCGAAGCGTTGCACAACGTCAATCTGACGATTCCGCAGGGCGAGGTCTTCGGCATCATCGGCCGCAGCGGCGCGGGCAAGAGCACGCTCGTGCGCACGATCAACCTGCTCACGCGGCCGTCCGAAGGCAGCGTGATCGTCGATGGCCGCGACCTGACGCAACTGTCCGCGAGCGAGCTGCGCAACGCGCGGCGCGACATCGGGATGATCTTCCAGCACTTCAACCTGCTGTCGTCCCGCACCGTGTTCGACAATGTCGCGCTGCCGCTCGAGCTTGCGGGTGTGAAGCGTGCGGAGATCGAGGCGACCGTGCTGCCGCTGCTCGACCTCGTCGGCCTCACCGCGCAAAAGGACCGCTATCCGGCGCAGATCAGCGGCGGCCAGAAGCAGCGCGTCGGCATCGCGCGCGCGCTCGCGAGCAAGCCGAAGGTGCTGCTGTCCGACGAAGCGACGTCCGCGCTCGATCCCGAGACGACGCGCGCGATCCTCGACCTGCTTCGGCGCATCAACCGAGAGCTCGGCCTCACGATCGTCCTCATCACGCACCAGATGGAAGTGATCAAGGACGTGTGCGATCGCGTCGCGGTGCTCGACGCGGGGCGCGTCGTCGAAGAGGGCAACGTGATCGACGTGTTCATGCGGCCGCACCACGAAGTCACGCGCGCGCTGATTGGCGACGTGATCGCGCAGGAGCTGCCGCCCGCGATGAAGGCGCGCGTCGCCGAGCGCCTGAAGACGGGCTCGGGCCATTTGCTGCGCCTCGCGTTCACGGGCTCGGGCGTCGACCAGCCGATCCTGTCGGAGACGATCCGGCGCTACGAGCTGGACTTCAATATCCTGCACGGCCAGATCGACGAGATCCAGGGCCGCGCGTTCGGTTCGCTCGCGGTGCTCGCGACGGGCGAGCCGGGCAAGGTGGGGCAGGCGTTCGCGTATCTGCGCGAGCAGGGCGTCGTCGTCGAGGATCTTTCGTATGTTGAGTGAAATGTTCGATATGTTCGTGCAGTCGTTCTGGGAGACGCTGATCATGGTCGGCATCTCCGGGGCGGTCGGCGCGCTCGTCGGCCTGCCGCTCGGCGTGCTGCTCTATCTGACCGATCGCCAGGGCGTGCTGCAGAACCTCGCCGTGAACCGCGTGCTGGGCGGCATCGTCAACGCGGTCCGCTCGACGCCGTTCATCATCCTGCTCGTCGCGGTGATTCCGTTTACGCGCCTTGCCGTCGGCTCGTCGATCGGCACCGCGGCGGCCGTCGTGCCGCTCACGATCGCGGCGGCGCCGTTCATCGCGCGGCTCGTCGAGACGGCGCTGCGCGAAGTCGATCGCGGCCTCATCGAAGCCGCGCAGGCGATGGGCGCAACGACGGGCCAGATCGTGTTCAAGGTGCTGCTGCCCGAATCGCTGCCGGGCATCGTCGCGGGGCTCACGATCACGTTCGTGTCGCTCGTCGGCTATTCGGCGATGGCGGGCGCGATCGGCGGCGGCGGGCTGGGCGACCTCGGCATCCGCTATGGCTATCAGCGCTATCTGCCGGAAGTGATGTGGACGGTCGTTGCGATCCTGATCGTGTTCGTGCAGATCGTGCAGTCGTTCGGCGATTGGCTCGTGCGGCGCTTGAGCCACAAGTAAAACAACGATTGCGAGCGAGCGCCGTGCGTCGCGACCGACGGCGGCGCTACAACCGCAGAGGAGATCCGAAGATGCAACGAAGAACGATGCTCAAGCTCGTCGCCGCGTTCGGCGCGGCCGCATATGTCGCGAGCGCGCATGCGCAGGTGCAGGTGCAGACAATCAAGGTCGGCGTGACGGGCGGCCCGCACGCGCAGGTGATGGAGGAAGTGAAGAAGGTCGCCGCGAAGCGCGGGCTCGACATCAAGATCGTCGAGTTCTCGGACTATGTGCAGCCGAATGCGGCGCTCGCGGCGGGCGACATCGACGCGAACAGCTATCAGCACTATCCCTATCTCGAAGCGCAAGTGAAGGATCGCGGCTACAAGATCGTCAAGGTCGCGGACACCGTCACGTTCCCGATGGGGATCTATTCGAAGCGCGTGAAGTCGCTCGCGGAGTTGCGCCCGGGCGCGCGGATTGCGATCCCGAACGATCCGACGAACGGCGGCCGCGCGCTGTTGCTGCTGCAGAAGCAGGGCCTGCTGAAGCTGCGCGACGGCGTGGGCTTGAAGGCGACGCGCTTCGACGTCGTCGACAATCCGAAGCAACTGAAGCTCGTCGAGCTCGACGCCGCGCAGATTCCGCGCTCGCTCGCCGACGTCGATGCCGCCGCGATCAACACGAACTACGCGATGGAGGCCGGACTCAAGCCGAAACAGGACGCGATCGCAATCGAGGGTCCGAACGGTCCGTACGCGAACATTCTCGCGGTGCGCGCCGAAGACAAGGATAAGCCGTGGGTCGCGAAGCTCGTCGCCGCGTACCGGTCGCCCGACGTGAAGCGCTTCATCGAGCGCCAATTCGGCGGCGCGGTGATCACCGCGTGGTGAGCGGAACGCGGGGCGCCGCCGATTAGAGGCGGAGGTCGAAAGCCCGGGCTTGGCGTCCGGGTTTTTTCTCTTTTAAAATAGAACGACCGTTCGCTATTATCGGCATGCCGCAAGGGGGCGCTATCCTCGGTAGCCGCAAATTGAATGACCGGCGTTGCCGCCGCATGGGCGAGCCTCGCTATAAAATGGCCGCTGGTCGTATTCGTAACTTTGGAGCGTGTGCATGAAAATCCTGGTGCCAGTGAAGAGAGTGGTCGATTACAACGTGAAGGTCCGGGTGAAGACGGACGGCACGGGGGTCGAAATTGCGAACGTGAAGATGTCGATGAATCCGTTCGACGAGATTGCGGTCGAGGAAGCGGTGCGCCTGAAGGAAGCGGGCGTGGCGACGGAAGTGATCGCGGTGTCGGTGGGCGTCGCGCAGGCTCAGGAAACGCTTCGCACGGCGCTCGCGATCGGCGCGGACCGTGCGA
>NZ_LOVS01000124.1:0-1045 GCF_001523835.1 Burkholderia sp. ABCPW 14
CACGCGAAGGCTGCTCGGCGCGTGCCGGCCAGCTTCGTTCCGGGCTGATAGGTTGGCGTCGTGGCGCATTCAGCTTCCTGTCAAACGACCAAGCACACTCGATTCGCGTTTGTGCAGAGCATCCCTAGCGCTTCGAAGGCGAAGGAAATGGCAGGCGTTCGGCGGTGGCTCGACAAGCTGTTCACGATGCCCGACCCCGACTGGACGCCCGAAATGGCGCGGGAGGCAGCCCAATGACCCCGCGTCCGGCCCTTTCTACCCCACGTCCGCTGCCGCGAAAGCGGGAACGCGCGGACAAGCGCCCGGCTATCACACTGGCGAGCGTCGACGGCAATGCAGTTTCAAAGCGTGTGCGCGGGCTTACGCCCGCAAAGGCACTCCAGAAGAACGAAACGCCGCGTGCGCGGCGAAAAGCAATCCAGAGAAACGAAGCCCCTGCGGATGCCCGCAGGGGCATGCACGCACGCCTCGACGCGCTTTGCATCGAGATCCGCGCCCTTGTGAGCGACGTCTCGCACTCGGCCGACATCGTGCTGCTCGACCTGATGGCCGACGATGCCGGCAGCTACGCGCAGCACAAAGCGGCGCAGGATGCCCGCACATGGGCTGCGGCCGCCGGCGTCACGCTCGAAACGGGTTTGATGCAGCTCGGCCGGGCCATACCACGCGATCAGAATTGAGGACGACCATGAAAGACAAACAGGACACGGCGCAGAATTGGTTGCAGGAAGGCGACCTGCTCTATCGCCTCACGATCGACACGCACCGGCAAAACCATGACGAGATCTATGTCACGCTGGCCGAAGGATCGCGTGATATGCGGGCACGAGCTGCGCGCGCGGCCGAGCTTCGAGAAGCTTTGAATAGAATCGAGCCCAATAAGCCAACCGGCAGCGCAACGTCACAAGCGCTCACAACACTTAGAAGCTGTTGCGAAATTAGTTAAACAGAGACTTTAGACGCGTCCAGCAAATCAAAGCGCAAGCCAGAGACATGAAGGCCTCGTGAACATGAGCATAGCGTTCGTAACGAATCTTGAGCCGTC
>NZ_LOVS01000125.1:0-29569 GCF_001523835.1 Burkholderia sp. ABCPW 14
CAGCACGCGAAGGCTGCTCGGCGCGTGCCGGCCAGCTTCGTTCCGGGCTGATAGGTTGGCGTCGTGGCGCATTCAGCTTCCTGTCAAACGACCAAGCACACTCGATTCGCGTTTGTGCAGAGCATCCTTAGTCGTGGATTAAATCAACGGGCCGCACCGTGATGATGAGTACGCTACCGAACTTAACAGTTCAATCCGACCTTTGATAATTGCCCCACGACAACGCGAGCATCGAAACATGCCGCCAGTCGTAACGAATTCGCTGAACCTGCGCAACCGGTCGATGCGCGTTGCCTCCGGCTCGGCGCCGTTCGTCGATGATCGAACCGCCATGGTCGACGACGAACGAACGTTGCCATTCATCCAAGAGAAAGTTCGGGGGCCGATTGATGACGAAGGCAGGGGAACACAGCGTGGATCAGGCGTCCGCGCATCGCGACCTGGGGCGACGATGCGCCGGACACAAGGACGATTCGGCCATCGGGCGTCGCGAACGGATCGGCGCACGGCGCATCGATCCGCTCGCCGCGACGAACGATCGCCGTAGACCGAATTGATTTGCTGCGCTTCGTCAACGGCGTCGCAGATCTACCCCGCCAGATGGGCCATCTGGCAGTTAATTGGAGAAAGGCAATGCAAGAACTCAACCAACAAGAGATCGATCTCGTCGGCGGCGCAACGGTTGGCGGCGGCCTGATCGGCGGCCTCACGGGCCTGATCGGCGCTTACGGCGACGCGCTGTACAAGGTCGGCGCGAGCGTGACGGGCGACCTCGTCGGCTTCGCGACGGGTGTGGTTCAAATCGGCGAAACGCTCGTCGGCGGCACGCTCAGCAACATCGCGAGCATCTTCACGGGCCCGAGCGCGTAATAACGGCACATCGATGATCGATTGAGCGACGACGGACGCCTCTCTCCTTGTCTCGACCGCTCGATGGATTTTCCAGCCACCTGCACATCATTCGGAGATTCACCATGCAAGAACTCAATCATCAAGAAATCGCCATGGTCGGCGGCGCTTCGCTCCTGACCAACCTGGTCAGCGCAATCGGCAACGAAGTGCTGCTGCTCGGCCAGTCGGCCTACAACTTCGGCGGCAACCTCACCGACTCCGCGGGCGCGATCCTCTCGCACACGGTCGACGGCATCGCCGGCGCGCTCACCAGCACGGTCGGCATCATCCAGGGCGTGCTGACGGGCAATTAACCGCGTTTCGACGCGACGACTCTCGAAGCATCGACGTCGAACGATCCTCCGGCGTCGTCAGCTTAGTTAGTCATGCTGACTGCGTGCCCGGTCCCGTCGCCGGGCACGCGGATCGAATGATTCCGCTTTCCGTCCGACGCGAAACGCCATACGCAACGCACGCGCGATCCGACATGGACGGCAACCGCACTCAACGTCCCCAAGCCGATTGTTTATCCACTCGAATCATCCGGCACATTGGGGGAAAGATATCAAAGATCGTCAAAACGTAGACCAACGCGCTTTCCTGTTTCGCCCGGCTCCGATAAGTTCTGATGCGACGCCAACGAGAATCGAATCGTCCGCATCCGAGGCCAGGACCGCCGCGATCTTCAGCGAGCGGCCGCCGCGAACGATTCGTCGATGAAACGCCGAGCGCCGCACCGCATTGCTGCTTCGTTCGCCGGGACATCGTCACGACATCCATGACGAGCTAGACATGCACGAACCGACTCGAGCACGAATCGAAGCCACTGTGCGCAGTGACCGCCCTGTCGACGCGATGCGCACGTTCGCTCGCGCCGACGCTCGAACGGCCTGACGCCATCGCGACGCGACTCCACGACGACATACACGCTACTTTCGGCAGTCCATCCATGACGCCCAATACTCCACTCTTTCGAACAGCCGCGCAGGAAGCGCAGCGCACGCAGACGCTGGGCGAGATCGTGCTGATCCGTCCGGTGTCGTTCGCCGTGCTGGCCGGCGCAGCCGCGAGCATGGCGCTCGGCGTGATCCTGCTATTCACGTTCGGCACTTATACGCGACGCACGACGGTCGACGGCGTGCTCACGCCGGATACGGGCCTCGTCAAGGTTTATGCGCAGCAGACGGGTGTCGTGCTGAAGAAGAACGCCGTCGAAGGACAGCACGTCACGCGCGGACAGGTGCTCTATACGGTGTCCACCGACCTGCAAAGCGCGGCTGCGGGACAAACGCAGGCGGCGCTCATCGAACAGGCGCAGCAACGCAAGACCTCGCTGCAGCAGGAGCTCGACAAGACCAGGACGCTGCAACAGGACGAGCGAGACACACTGCAATCGAAGATCGCGAGCCTGCGCGCGGAGCTCGCGGGCATCGACGATCAGATCGCCGCGCAGCGCACGCGCGCGTCGATCGCGGCCGATGCGGCATCGCGCTACGCCGGCCTTCTCGCGCAGGACTACATATCGAAGGATCAGGCGCAGCAGCGCCAGGCCGACCTGCTCGACCAGCGCTCGAAGCTGAACAGCCTGATGCGCGATCGCGCGGGCGCCGCGCAAGCGCTGAAGGAAGCGCTCAACGATCTGTCGGGGTTGTCGCTCAAGCAGCAAAACCAGTTGTCGCAAATCGACCGCAGCGTGATCGACGTCGATCGCACGCTGATCGAAAGCGAGGCGAAGCGCGAGTTCGTCGTCACCGCGCCGGAAACCGGCACCGCGACTGCGGTGATCGCCGAGCCGGGCCAGACGGCCGACACATCGCATCCGCTCGCGAGCATCGTACCGACAGGCGCGCACTGGCAGGCGTATCTGTTCGTGCCGAGCGCCGCGGTCGGCTTCATTCACGTCGGCGATCGCGTGCTCGTCCGCTATCAGGCGTATCCGTATCAGAAGTTCGGCCAGTACGAAGCGAGCGTCGTGTCGATCGCGCGCACCGCATTGTCGGCGGCCGAGCTCGCGACGAGCGGCGGCCCCGCCGCGCAAACGGCGAGCGGCACGTACTACCGGATCACGGTCGCGCTGAAGTCGCAAAGCGTGACGGCTTACGGCAAGGCGCAGCCGCTCCAGGCAGGCATGGCGTTGCAGGCCGACGTCCTGCAGGAGCGCCGCCGTCTGTACGAGTGGGTGCTCGAACCTCTTTACAGCCTGACAGGCAAACTCTGACGCGGTCATCAGCCTATGTCACTCCTCGATCGTCTCTCGTTCGGCATCGGCAGCAAGCTGCCGATGATCCTGCAGACCGAAGCCGCCGAATGCGGTCTTGCCTGCCTCGCAATGGTTGCGGGATTTCACGGCCATCACGTCGATCTCGCGACGATGCGCAGCCGCTTTCCGGTATCGCTGAAAGGCGCGGGCCTCGGCCGCGTGATCGAAATCGCGCAGCGCCTCGATCTCGGCACGCGCGCGCTGAAGCTCGATCTCGATCAGCTCGGCCAGTTGCGCATGCCGTGCGTGCTGCACTGGAACTTCAACCACTTCGTCGTGCTGAAGGAAGTCAACGGCAGGAGCGCGACGATTCACGATCCCGCGCAAGGCGTGCGCAAGCTGTCGCTCGACGAATTATCCCGCTCGTTTACGGGCGTCGCGCTCGAGCTGTGGCCGACAGGCAGCTTCAAGCCGCGCGTGGCGTCGCCCGCAGTGAAGCTGCGTCAGCTGCTCGGTCCCGTGTCCGGGCTGTCGCGCTCGCTCGGCCAGATCCTCGTGCTCGCGATCGCGCTCGAAGTGTTCACGCTCGTCTCTCCATTCTTCCTGCAATGGGTGATCGACGAAGTGATCGTCAGCGCGGACCGCGATCTGCTGACCGTGCTCGCGCTCGGCTTCGGCCTGTTGCTGCTGATGCAGCAGGCGACGAGCGCGATCCGCGCGTGGGCGCTGATGTATCTCGGCACGACGCTCAACGTGCAATGGCGCGCGAACGTGTTCACGCATCTGCTGAACCTGCCCGTCCAGTACTTCGAGCGGCGCCATCTCGGTGACGTCGTGTCGCGCTTCGGCTCGATCGACACGATCCAGCAGACGCTGACGACGTCGTTCCTGTCCGCTGTGATCGACGGGCTGATGACGATCGTCACGCTCGCGATGATGTTCGTCTACAGCCGCACGCTCGCATTCGTCGCGCTCGGCACGATGGTCCTCTACGCGCTGCTGCGCTGGCTCTGGTATCGGCCGCTGCGGCGCGCGGCGGAAGACCAGATCATCCACACCGCGAAGCAGCAGAGCCACTTCCTCGAAACTGTGCGCGGCGTGAAGACCATCAAGCTGTTCAACCGCCAGAGCGAACGCCGCTCGAGCTGGCTCACGCTGCTCGTCGAGCAGATCAACGCCGGCCTGCACGTGCAGAAGCTGCAGCTCCTGTATCAGCAATTGAACGGCCTGCTGTTCGGCCTCGAAGGGCTCGTCATCATCTGGCTCGGCGCGCGTCTCGTGATGGACGGCGAATTCACCGTCGGCGTGCTGATGGCGTTCAACGCGTACAAGGGGCAGTTCGACAGCCGAGTCGGCAGCCTGATCGACAAGTTCTTCGAAGTGAAGATGCTGCAGTTGCAGGGCGAGCGCCTCGCCGACATCGTGTTCGCGCAGGGCGAATCCGACGCCGGCGCGCGGCACGTGCCGGGCGAAGCGGAAAACCTCACTGCGGGCATCGAGGCCAACAATCTCGTGTTCCGCTACGCCGAAGGCGAACCGACCGTGCTCGACGGCGTGTCGCTGAAGATCGAGCCGGGCGAGTCGGTCGCGCTGATCGGACCGTCGGGCTGCGGCAAGACGACGCTCGTCAACGTGCTGCTCGGCATCCTCGAGCCGACGAGCGGCGCGATCAAGATCGGCGGCGTCGACGTCGAGCGCCTCGGCCTCGACCGGCTGCGTTCGCTCGTCGGCACCGTGCTTCAGGACGACGTGCTGTTCGCCGGCTCGATCGCCGACAACATCAGCTTCTTCGATCCGGACGCCGATCCGAAGTGGGTCGCCGAATGCGCGCATCTCGCGGCCGTGCATGCGGACATCGTCGCGATGCCGATGGGCTACAACACGCTCGTCGGCGACATGGGCACGGTGCTGTCGGGCGGACAGAAGCAACGCGTGCTGCTCGCGCGCGCGCTCTACAAGCGGCCGAAGATCCTCGTGCTCGACGAGGCGACGAGCCACCTCGACCTGCAACGCGAACGGCAGGTGAACGCCGCGGTCGGCGCGCTGAAGATGACGCGCGTGATCGTCGCGCACCGTCCGGAGACGATCGCGTCCGCGTCGCGCGTGATCATGCTCGACGCGGGCAAGGTCGCGCTCGACAAGCCGACCGCCGAGCTCGCCGTGGCGCCGAAGCCGGCAGCCACCGCAGCCGCAACCGCTCCTGCGGCGGCCGCGCATCCGGTCGCGGGACGGTGAGCGCGATGAAGTCCGCACGTACGCTCGCCGCCGCCGGCGCGCTCGCGCTTTTCGCGTCGCACGCCGCCCATGCGCAATGGCTCGATATCTACGGAACCCGAAAGAATGTGTCCGCGACGCCTGCCGCACCGCTATTGAAGAACGCGACATGCCAGCCGGAGCTCGCGAGCCATCCGATCGCACTCGAAGACGCGATCCTGCAGGCGATCTGCGCGAATCCGCAGGCGCGGCAGGCTTGGGCGAACGCGCGCGCGCAGGCGGCGCAGGTCGGCGTGAACGAAGCCGCTTTTTTGCCGACGCTCAACGCGACGGGCGGCATTCAGCGGAACTGGACATCCACGACCTACGAAGCCAATCTCGGGACCGTCTCCGCGAGCGATACGCAAACGCAAACGCAAACGCAAACGAGCCGCTACGGCGCGCTCAACCTGAGCTGGGTACTATTCGATTTCGGCAAGCGCAGCGCGGCGCTCAGGCAGGCGCGCGAGCTCCTTGCCGCCGCCAACGCAACGCAGGACAACACGCTGCAGACAATTCTCTTCAACGCGGCGCAAGCGTATTACGACCTGCGCGACGCACAGGCGGCGGTCGATGCTGCGCATACGATCGAACGCGCCGCGCAGGACAGCCTCACCGATGCGAAAGCGAAGCACGACGCCGGCGCGGGCACGCTGAGCGACCAATTGCAGGCGCAGACGAGCTACCGCCGCGCGGTGCTCGATCGCGTGAGCGCCGAAGGCGACGTGCAGAATGCAACCGGTACGCTCGCAGTCGCGATGGGGCTCGACGCGAACACGCCGCTGCAAATCGCTCCCGCCGAGCCCACTGTCGATCGCAACGCATTCGCGGAAGGCATCGCGCAATTGATCGACGAAGCGAAGCGGCAGCATCCGAAGCTCGTCGCCGCGCGCGCGAAGCTCGACGCCGCGCGTGCGAACGTCGACGCGGTACGCGCGCAAGGGCGTCCGACCATTTCGCTGACGGGTAGCCTCAACCGCAACAGCCCGTCGTATCAGCAACAGTTCGGCATCCAGACCACCGCGAGCCACGGCAGCATGATCGGCGTCCAGGTGACGATCCCGCTCTTCGAAGGCTTCGCGTCCGGCTACCGTGTCGCGGCCGCGCAGGCGCAAGCCGACGCGCAGGAAGCGGACGTGCAGAACACCGAGCTGAACGTGTCGCTCGACGTATGGAAGAGCTATCAGAGCCTGCAGACGGACACCGCGAATCTCGACAACTCGAAAGATCTGCTCGGCGACGCGCAGCGCTCGCTCGACATCGCGCGCGGTCGATACAAGGCGGGCGTCGGCACGTTCACTGAGCTGCTGAACGCGCAGACGGCGCTCGCCGACGCGCAGAAGCAGCGTGTGCAGGCGGTATCGAAATGGCGCACCGCGCGGCTCAAGCTCGCGGCGAGCCTCGGCAGCATCGGGTTGTGGTCGGTGCGTTGAAAGAACGTCGACGCGGCGGCAGCGCCGCATCCACGCTCGGGATGACGAAGCAATGAACCAATCGCCGAACGCGGCGGCATGCGTCGCGATTTAACATCGGCAATGGACAAGCGAACAAAAATCGAGGAGAGGCTCCGGGCTAAAGCGCGGCGCGTTCACATTCGCGTCGCCGCGCGCATGCCGGACGTCACGCGTGCGTCACGGCTGACGGTTCTGCGTAGCGGAAGTCGGGCACGCCGGATCCTTGCCCCAGTGGTTTTCGCACACGCGCCAGCGGCATAGTTGATCCTCGAAGAAGCCGCGCTCGCCGCATGCCTTCACGCGCGCGGCAAGCGACGTATCGGCCGATGCGGACGCCGCAGCAGCAGCCTTCTTCGACGCCGTATTCGCGTTCGTCTTCGCCGCATCGGCAGGGGTAGCCGGCTTCGTCCGCGCGACGAGCGCGGCGAGCAGATCGGCGTCCGGATCGTCCTTGCCGTTCTTCTTCGCACTGGTTTCGCGGCGCTTCTTCGCCTGCGCGGTTTCGGTGGCCTGTGTCTTGTCGTGACGCTTGCGCGCCGCGGCTTGCGTTTTCGCATGCGCCGCATCCTGCTTCGCGGCGACGCTCTTCGTCGCGCCCTTCTCCACGCGCTTCGCCGGCTTCGCTGCGGCGACCGCGGCCGCGGCAACGCTCGCGCCGGCGGCGGCCTCGGTCGGCGATACGTCGGATGCGCCATTCGCGAGCGCGCGCGACAAGCGGCCCTCGCCGCCGGCCGACGCAGCGACAGCCGGCTTCGCGTCGCTCGCGGCGCTGTCGTCGTTCACGATCGTCGCGGGCTGCGGCGCCGACGCTTGAGCGATCTGCGCCGCGCTCGCTGGCACGGCATTGCTCACGGGCGCAGCGGCGACGGCCGGCGCCGATGCGGCGGCCGTGACGTCGGCATGTTCGGTGGAAGGCTGCTGCAGTCGCCATGCGCCCCACCCGGCTACCGCGACGACGGCGAGCGCGACGAGCGCGAGCGGCCCCTTGCGCGAACGCGGTGCATTTTCGGGTTGGGGGGAGACGCGACCTTCAAGATTCGCGAGAATACGCGAGTTGTTCGCGCCGCTTTCTTTGCCGGCATGGGAAGAAAGCAGGCTAGGCGGGGCTTTCGAATTCGAATCGTCCGGCGCGCTCATTCAGTGTCTCGTTGAATCCTGGTTTAATTCGCCGCAATAATATTGTCCCGGCCTACGCGGAAGCAGGCCTGATTCTAAGATCAAGCATTGCAAATTACAATCGATTCCATATTCCGGGGTTTTCTTTGATTGCCGTCGTTCTAGTCGCATATTTCGCCATCGCCGTCCTCGCAGCGGCGCTGCTGTTATTACCGGCAGTGCGCGCGACGGTATTCGATTCGGTCGCCCAATTCCACGGCCGAATCAGCCGGCGCGCATCCGATCGCGCCGCCCTTGCGCGCGAGCGTCTCGCACAGTCGGCAAAAATGTCGCGCTCGACTTTAAGCGGCATGCAAAATTTACTAGTGCGGCGGCGCTTGCTGATTGCGACCACGACAGGTATTCTTGCGACGCCTCCATTGATCGCTATCGCGTTACGCGGTCGGCAACTATTCCAATACGACGACACTTTACGCGCGCCGGACGAGAAAATTGCCGCGCTTTTAAAAGGCGAGCAACTCGTTCCGCCGTTGCCGCTGCCGCCCGAAGTCTTCGCCACCCGCGAGGTCGAGCAGGTTCGGCCCGCGCTGAAGGATGCAAGCCGCGATTGGAATTTGCTCGATACCGATTTCAGAACGCGCCTGTTGCTTGTCTACAAGATCATGCACGAGCGATACGGCTATGAAATGGCGTTGCTCGAAGGCTATCGCAGCCCCGAGCGACAAAACCGATTGGCGCAAATGGGCAGCAACGTCACCAATGCGGCGGCGTTCCAGAGCTATCACCAATACGGGCTGGCGGCCGACAACGCATTCCTGCGCGACGGCAAGCTCGTCATCTCGGAAAAAGATCCGTGGGCCATGCGAGGCTATCAGTTGTACGGACAAGTCGCCGAAGAGGTCGGCTTGACCTGGGGTGGCCGATGGAAATTGATGGACCTCGGACACGTCGAATACCATAAGCCCGGCTTTAAGCTGGGGCGCTCGTCCGCTCGATAAAGGACGAGTAGGAAATAATGAGGGCGGCATGGGGCAACCGAACATCGCGACGGAAACACAATCCGGCAATCATTCGATCGGCGCGCGCCGGCCGGCGCGATGCGCCGCCCGCCCGTCGGCGAACGCATTGCGCACGAGCGCGCTGCCGCCCGCCCCGCCGAGGCGGCCCTTCTTCTCCCTAGGTGCATTCACGACAACGTGACGTCACCCGATGCCGTCACGCTTGTCGGCACAGCACGCGCGCATCGCGCCACGCGTGCATTTCGCGCCGCCGCTCAATTCGCCTTATTGAATCGCACCGGAACCTGAACGTCCTATGCAACGCTTCCTCAACGTGTTGACTCACCCTCGCACGCTCACGATCGTCGGCTTCGCCGCGCTCGCGGCGGTTCTGTTCCTCGCGGCCGATGCGCTACAGATCGGCTTCGCATGGGCGGCCGTCGCGTTCGCCGTCGCCGTCGCGCTCTGGCTCGCAACGAAGCTCTGGCGCCGCTGGCGCGTGCGCCGCGCGAACCGCCGGCTCGGCGACATCCTCGAGCAGCAGGCCGAAACGGGCAAGATGTCCGCCGCCGCGGCCGAGCCCGCGAAGCAGGCGGAGCTCGACGTGCTGCGCACCCGTCTCGCCGACACGGTGAAGACGATCAAGACGTCGAAGATCGGTCAGGTGTCGGGCGGCTCCGCGCTCTACGAGCTGCCGTGGTACATCGTGATCGGCAACCCGGCCGCGGGCAAGAGCAGCGCCGTCATCAACTCGGGGCTGCAGTTTCCGTTCGCGGACAAGAACAGCGCGGTGATCCACGGGATCGGCGGCACCCGGAACTGCGACTGGTTTTTCACGACGGAAGGCATCCTGCTCGACACCGCGGGCCGCTATTCGGTGCACGAGGAAGACCGCAGTGAATGGCTCGGCTTTCTCGATCTGCTGAAGCGCCATCGTCCGAAGGCGCCGATCAACGGGATCATCGTCACGGCGAGCATCGCCGAGCTGACCGGCAACCGTCCCGAATTCGCGATCAACCTCGCGAAGAACCTGCGCCAGCGCGTGCAGGAGCTCACCGAGAAGCTCGAAGTATTCGCGCCCGTCTACGTGATGTTCACGAAGGCCGACCTGATCACGGGCTTCACCGAATTCTTCAGCAGCAGCGACCGCCAGGAATACGACCGCGTATGGGGCGCGACGTTGCCGTACGAGCCGGACGAGAAGCGCGATGTCGTCGCGCTGTTCGACGAGCGTTTCGAAGAGCTGTACGAAGGGCTGAAGGAGATCAGCGTCGCGCAACTGTCGATCAGCCGCGGCAACAAGCTTTCGCCCGGCCAACTGAGCTTCCCGCTCGAGTTCTCGACGATCAAGCCCGCGCTGCGCTCGTTCCTTGCGACGTTGTTCGAAAACAATCCGTTCCAGTACAAGCCGATCTTCCGCGGCTTCTACTTCACGAGCGCGCTGCAGGAAGGCGAGACGAACAGCGCCGCCGCGCAGCGGATCGCGACTCGTTTCGGCCTCGACGCGCAAAGCCTGCCGAAGCCGCACAGCGCGTTCTCGAAGAACGGCTTCTTCCTGCGCGACCTGTTCTCGAAGGTGATCTTCGCGGACCGCCAGACGGTCCGCCAGTTCGCGAGCCCGACGAAGACGCGCATGCGCTACGCGACGTTCTTCGGCTTCGTCGCGGCGCTCGCGCTCGCGCTCGGCGGCTGGACCTGGTCGACGATCGGCAACCAGCAGCTCGTATCGAACGTGCAGGCCGACCTCGACAACGTGACCCGCTTGCAGCAGAACCGCAATGACCTGCAGTCGCGCCTGCAGGCGATGGACATCCTCGAGGACCGGATCGAGCAGCTCGAGCAGTTCCGCCGCGACAAGCCGCTGTCCGTGTCGCTCGGCCTGTACCAGGGCGACCGTCTCGAGCAGCATCTGCTGACCGAGTACTACAACGGCGTGCGCCAGATCCTGCTGAACCCGGTGTCGGGCAACCTCGCGTCGTTCCTGAAGGACGTGAACACGCATCCGGACCAGCTCGCGCCGATGACGCGCGCGCCGGAATCGGGCGCCGTGCAGGCGGGCGCCATGCCGGTGTCGACGAACCCGGCCGCGCAGGGCGCGGCCCCCTCCCCCGCCGTCGCGCAGAATCCGCGGCAGGGCGGCCTCTACAACGACGCGCAGCCGACCAACGTCGAGGACGCATACAACGCGCTCAAGACCTACCTGATGCTGTCCGACAAGCGGCACGTCGAGCAGGCGCACCTGACCGACCAGATCGCGCGCTTCTGGCGCGGCTGGCTCGAGACGAATCGCGGCAACATGCCGCGCGACGAGATGATCAAGAGCGCGGAGCGAATGATCACGTTCTATCTGTCGCGCGTCTCCGACAACGACTGGCCGATGATCGAAGCGAACCTCGCGCTCGTCGACCAGACCCGCGAGAACCTGCGCCGCGTCGTGCGCGGGATGCCGGCGCGCCAGCGCGTGTATGAGGAGATCAAGGCGCGCGCGTCGACCCGCTTCGCGCCGATGACGATCGCGCGGATCGTCGGCGAAGGCAACACCGGCCTCGTCGCGGGCAGTTACGCGATCCCCGGCACGTTCACGCGCGAAGCGTGGTTCCAGTACGTGCAGCCCGCGATCCGCGACGCCGCGACGAAGGAGTTGCAGGCGAAGGACTGGGTGCTGAACACCGCGACGGCGGACGACCTGACGCTCGAGGGCAGCCCCGAGCAGATCCAGAAGACGCTCGTCGCGATGTACAAGACCGAGTACGCGCAGCACTGGCAGAAGTTCATGCAGGGCATCGCGGTGCAGGGCTTTGGCAACTTCGGCCAGGCGGTCGACGCGATGAACAAGCTCGGCGACCCGCAGGATTCGCCGATCCGCAAGGTGCTCGAGACCGCGTACGACCAGACGTCGTGGGACAACCCGTCGCTCGCCAACGCGACGATCAAGAAGGCGCAGACGGGCGTCGTGAACTGGGTCAAGCAATGGTTCACGCGTCAGCCGGGCGGCCAGGTCGCGGCGAACATCGACATCAACGGCAACCCCGCCGACGCGCCGATGGGTCCGATCGGCCAGGAGTTCATCGGGCTCGGCCGGATCGTCGCGACGCATGACGGCACGTCGATGCTGAAGGGCTACATGGACACGCTGTCGAAGGTCCGCACGCGCTTCAACGTGATCAAGAACCAGGGCGATCCCGGCCCCGGCGCGCGCCAGCTGATGCAGCAGACGCTCGACGGCAACGGCTCGGAGCTCGCCGATTCGCTGAAGTTCGTCGACGAGCAGATGCTGACGGGCCTGACCGACACGCAACGCAAGTCGCTGCGTCCGCTCCTCGTGCGCCCGCTGATGCAGGCGTTCGCGGTCGTGATCCAGCCGGCGAGCGTCGAAGTGAACAAGGTGTGGAACGCGCAGGTCTACCAGCCGTTCCAGGGCTCGCTCGCGAACAAGTATCCGTTTGCGGCGGGCGCGAAGGTCGAAGCCGGCGCGAGCGAAATCGCGCAGGTGTTCGGTCCGGACGGCTCGGTCGCGAAGTTCGTCGGCACGACGCTCGGGCCGCTCGCGGTGCGCCGAGGCGACACGCTGTCCGCACGCACCTGGGGCGACATGGGCCTCGCGCTCACGCCGGACTTCACGAACGGCTTCGCACGCTGGGTCGCGCCGCTCGCGGGCGGCGCGGCGGCGAGCGGCGCCGCGTCGTCCGAACCGCAGACTGTGTTCCAGGTCCTGCCGCAGCCGAGCAGCGGCACGACCGAATACACGATCGCGATCGACGGCCAGCAGCTGCGCTACCGCAACACGCCGCCGCAATGGACGAACTTCGTGTGGCCGAACCCGCAGGGCTCGCCCGGCGCGACGCTGTCCGCGACGACGTTCGACGGCCGCACGATCCAGCTCGTCAACGAGCCGGGCCGCTACGGTCTCGAGAAGCTGATCAACTCCGCGCAACGCAAGCGCCGTCCGGACGGCACGTTCGACCTGACGTGGACGCAAGGCAGCGTCAGCGTGTCGGTGACGATGCGCATCATCAGCACCTCGCAGCCGACGGGCGGCGGCGACCAGCCGCAGCAGCAGAGCCTGCGCGGCCTGCGCCTGCCGTCGTCGGTCGCCGACGCGAGCGCGGGCGGCGCGGCCAACGCGACCGCGCAGCCGGCGGGATCGGGCCTCGTGGGCGCGGCCCCGCAGGCCGCCGTCGCGGCGGCTTCCGCATCGAACGCACAGGGGGCGCAATGACGCAAACGGTCCAGGCTCAGATCGCTTACTTCGGCAAGATCCCGTCGCGCGGCGACTTCGTGAAGAGCGCGCACAATCCGCAGCTGCTGCAGACGCTCGACCACTGGATCGCACGCGCGATGGAGCTCCTCGCCGACGACCCGCGCTGGAAGATCGTCTACGAGAACGCGAAGCCGATGCACTTCGCGTTCCTCGGCTCGAAGAGCCGGCTCGCGATCGCCGGCCACATGATCGCGAGCCGCGACGCGTCGAACCGGCGCTTCCCGTTCCTCGCCGCGACGGCGCTCGAAGTCGAGCGGCCGCTGCCGTTCCTCGCGCGCAGCCCGCTCGCGTTCGCGCGGCTCTGGTCGCGCGCCGCCGCGCACATGCAAACCCTCCTCGGCCCGCAGGAGCCGGCCGGCGCGCTGCAGGCGCTCGGCGACACGCAAGTGCCGATCGACACGGGCGGCCCGGGCAGCGCGCACGACGGCACGTTCAACGATTTCGTCGAGCACCAGACCCTGTACGGCCTCGAGCAGATGCTGCTCGCGAGCGGCCATCCGGTGAAGCTGCGCGGCGCGATGCTCGCGCTCGGCTCGCTGCTGCGTCCCGTGATGCAAAGCGGCACGTCGCACATCGAGCGCGGGCTCACGCTGCCGCTGCCGACCGATCCGTTCTATCGCACCCTCGTCGCCGCGTTCTGGCTCGAGCTCGTCGCACCGTTCGTGTCGCGCGCCGATTTCGAGCTGGCGATCTTCATCGGCACGATCGCCGAGCGCGAGCGGCTCATCATCGGCTTCAACGGCGCGTCCGCGAAAACCCTGCACAGCGTGGTCGATCCGCAGACTTACGCCGAACACAACATCGACATCGACGATCCGGAGTGGATCGACGCACATGCGCAAAACGACCATGGGATCAGCAAGCTCGTCAGTTATCTCGACCAACCGCAACTGTCGCTGCGTGTCTGCATCGACACGTTCCATGAAGCGTTCATCGGAGCGTGATGCGATGACGAAGCCGTTCCTCACTTCCCGCTTCAGGCTCACGCTCGCCGCGCTCGCGCTGGGCGGCGCACTGCACGGCGGCGTCGCGCTCGCCGACAACGTCGGCCCCGCGACCGTCACGCCGATCGACGCAGGCGGCGTGCCCGTGAAGTCGACGCCGCTCGCCGCGCCCGGCGCAGTCGCGCCCGCTGCCGCCGCGGCAAGCAGCGCGGGCGGCGGCGCGACCGTGTCGTCGCCGCCGCCGGCGAACGCGACGCCGGGTCAGGTCGTCGCCGGCGGCAAGGTCGCCGACGAGGCGACGAAGGCCGCCGTGCTGCAGCGCCTGCGCGACACGTACGGCGCCGCGAACGTCGTCGATCAGATCGAAGTCGGCGACGTCGCGACGCCGCCGAACTGGTCCACGAACGTGCAGAAGCTGATCGGCCCGCAGTTGAAGCAGATCAGCAAAGGACAGCTCAGGATCGACGGCACGCAGATCGACGTGAAGGGCGAGGTCCACAACGAAGCGCAGCGCCAGCAGCTCGCGAGCGACATGGCGAACGCGCTGAACCCGACCTACACGATCAAGAACGGGCTGCGCGTGAGCGCGTCCGAGCAGGGCCTGCTCGACCAGACGCTCGCGAACCGCACGATCGAGTTCGAGACCGGCAGCGCGACGCTCACGCTGCAAGGCCGCGCGATCCTCGACCAGATGGCGGCCGCGCTCGCGAAGATGTCGAACCGGACGGTCGAGATCATCGGCCACACCGACAACTCGGGCAATCGCGCGTCGAACATCGCGCTCAGCCAGGCGCGCGCCGACGCGGTGAAGGGCTATCTGGTGGCGAAGGGCATCGCGCCGCAGCAGTTGACGACGACGGGCGTCGGCCCCGATCAGCCGATCGCGTCGAACGACACGAACGACGGACGCGCGCGCAATCGCCGGATCGAGTTCCGCGCGGGGCAGTAAGCGGCGCGAGCGCAAACGGCGGCGGGACGGGCGGCCCGCCCGCGCGGCGGTACGGCAAATACAGCGAGCGGTACAGCAACATGGAAACGGCGACGGATGGCCCTTTGCGGCCTCTCCGTCGCTTTTTTATGGCCGGCCGCCGCGAGCCGGCCGCCGCTCACGCGTTGTCATCCGGCTTCAGGCCGAGCAGTTCGCGGATGTGCGCGAGCGAGCCGTCGTCCTTGACGACCGACGCGAGCCACTGATGCAGCGGCATGTCCGCCCATTCGGCGGCCTTGTCGGCGAGATACGCGACGGGGCTGTGCGGCTCCGTCCCGCGGAAATACTTCGCGACCGCGCGGAGCTGCTCGACCGCCTGCGCGCGATTCTGGATGCCGGCGATCACGATCGGCGCGGGAGCGGGCGGCGTATGCCTCTGCACGGAGTCCTCCGGGTGAAGCGGCGTCTTGAAGCTCGGCTCCGCGCGCTCGAGCGACGTGCCCGGCGCGACGGCCTGCGGCTGCGCGTCGGGCGTGTAGCCCTGCTCCTTCGCGAAGCGCTCGGCGAGCCGGTAGACCGTTTCGTACGTGTCGCGCGCCTGCCGGAAGCTCGGCGCCGCATCGCCCGCGCGCTGGTCGAGCTCCTGCTCGAGCGCGTCGAGCGCGACCTGGAACGCCCTCAGCTCGCCGAGCAGCCGCGCATAGAACGCGACGGACGTCATCCGCTTCGACGCTTCGATCTGATCGACCGACGGCTTGCCGCGCGCTATTTCGCCCGCCTGCTCGGGATCACGCTTGATCGCCTGCGCGACGTGCTGCGCGACGTCCCAGTCGAGCTCGCCGAACGCGTTCGACGCGCCGTCGGTGAGCGGCACCGCGCGCAGCAGCTCGGCCGTGCGCCCGACGAGCCACGCGACGTTGCCGAGCCGGTACTCGGCGTCGTCGCCGTCCGGCAGCGGGTGCACGTGATCCCAGAATTGCCGGCACAGATTCGTCAGCAACGCGTAGCCCTGCGTGAGCCCGCCGACGCCGTCCTCGAGCGCGAGCGCCTCGGTCAGCCATACCGCGAGCCGCAGGTCCTTGGTCCGTTCGCGCAAGAGCGCGGTCGATTGCTCGACCACGAAGCTCCAGTCCGCTTCCTTGATATCGGTGATCCACTCGCCCTGGTCGAGCGACGGATCGTCGAACTTGCGCGCGTGCTGGATCGCGTCGAAATCGGCGGAGAACAGGAGATCGTCGCCGCACGGCGACGCTTCGCTGATCGGCGTCAGCAGCTCGTTGAGGTTGATCGGCATGGTCGAATGCTATGTCTGTCCGTTGCGGCGTCCATCGTTGCTTGATGACCGCGCGACGCGTGACGCACGCGCCGCGCGGCGGTCTTACTCGACCGTGTACTCGAATTCGCCCGTCTCGGCCGCGCGCGCGGCGATCCGCGCGATCGCCTCACCGTCGGCGATCCGCGACAGCACGTGCTCGGCGATCTCCGGCAGCAGCGTACCGTTCAGGATGTGATCGACATTGCGCGCGCCCGAATCGACTTCGGTGCAGCGCGCGAGCACGGCGTCGACGAGCGACTCGTCCCACTCGAACGCGGCCTTGTGGTTCGATTCGATCCGGCGGCGGATGCGTTCGAGCTTCAGCTCGATGATGTCGGCGAGCGCGTCGTCGGAGATCGGATAGTACGGAATCACCTTCATCCGGCCGAGGAACGCGGGCTTGAACGCCTTGTAGAGCTGCGGGCGCAGCGCCTCGGCGAGCGCCTCGGCGTCGGGCAGCTCCTCCGGCGCCTTGTTCAGGCACGCCTGCATCACCGCCGACGACCCGACGTTCGACGTGAGGATGATCAGCGTGTTACGGAAGTCGATCTCGCGTCCTTCGGCGTCGTCCATCGCGCCTTTGTCGAACACCTGGAAGAACATTTCGAGCACGTCCGGATGCGCCTTCTCGACTTCGTCGAGCAGCACGACGGAATACGGATTGCGGCGCACCGCTTCCGTCAGCACGCCGCCCTCGCCGTAGCCGACGTAGCCGGGCGGCGAGCCTTTCAGGCCCGACACGCTGTGCGCTTCCTGGTACTCGCTCATGTTGATCGTGATCATCTTGCGTTCGCCGCCGTACAGCACGTCGGCGAGCGCGAGCGCCGTCTCGGTCTTGCCGACGCCCGACGGCCCGACGAACATGAACACGCCGCGCGGCTTGTTCGGGTCCTCGAGATTCGCGGTCGCGGTGCGCACGCGCTGCGCGATCGCGTCGAGCGCGTGGTCCTGGCCGATCACGCGCGCGCCGATCAGATCGCGCAGGTTCAGCACGGTCCCGATCTCGTCCTTCACCATCCGGCCGAGCGGAATGCCGGTCCACGACGCGACGATCTCCGCGACGACGTGGCCGTCGACCTGCAGCGGCACCATCGGCTGGTTGCCCTGCAGCGCGCGCAGCGCGTCGACGCGCTCGGCGAGCGTCGCGCGGGCCGCATCGACGTCGACCGGCTTGCCTTCGACGGACGGCTCGCGCGCCGCATCGAGTTCGGCGCGCAATGCGCCGATCTCGGCGACGAGCGCGCGCTCCTGTTCGTAACGCGCTTCGTCTTCGGCGAGCGCCTTCAAATCGGCCTCGCGCTCGTCGCGCAGCGCCGCGAGGCGCTCGTCGTGCGCAGCGCCGCCCGCGACTTCGCGCTCGAGCGCCGCGATCTCCGCGTCGATCCGCTCGATGCGCTTTTTCGTGTCGTCGATCGCGGCGGGCGTCGCGCTGTGCGCGAGCGCGACCTTCGCGCATGCGGTGTCGAGCACGCTGATTGCCTTGTCCGGCAGTTGGCGGCCGCTGATGTAGCGATGCGACAGCCGCACCGCCTCGGTGATCGCGTCGTCGAGGATCCGCACGTTGAAGTGCTTTTCCATCAGCTCCGCCATCCCGCGCAGCATCGCGGCGGCGAGCGGCTCGCTCGGCTCCTCGATCTTCACGACCTGGAAGCGCCGCGCGAGCGCCGCGTCCTTTTCGAAGTACTTCTTGTATTCGCTCCACGTCGTCGCCGCGATCGTGCGCAGCTCGCCGCGCGCGAGCGCCGGCTTCAGCAGGTTCGCGGCGTCGTTCTGGCCCGCCTGCCCGCCCGCGCCGATGATCGTGTGCGCTTCGTCGATGAAGAGAATGATCGGATGCGCGCTCTTCTTCACCTCGTCGATCACGCTCTTCAGGCGGTTCTCGAACTCGCCCTTTACGCTCGCGCCCGCCTGCAGGAGGCCCATGTCGAGCACGTGCAGCGCGACGCCGCGAAGCGGCGGCGGAACGTCGTCGGCCGCGATCCGCAGCGCGAGCCCTTCGACGACGGCGGTCTTGCCGACGCCCGCCTCGCCCGTCATGATCGGATTGTTCTGCCGGCGGCGCATCAGAATGTCGATCGCCTGACGAATCTCCGCGTCGCGGCCGATCACGGGATCGATCTTGCCTTCGCGCGCGCGCTGCGTGAGGTTCGTCGTGTACGTGTCGAGCGCCGGCGTCTTCGACGGGCCGCGCGGCGCGCCGCCTGCCGCCGCGGCGCCGTCCGGCACGGCGGCGTCGCTCTCCGCCTGCCGCGGCTCGGCTTCGGCCGAGCCCGCGGTGATCTCGTCGAACTTGTGCTTCAGGTCGTCGACGCGCACGCGCGTGAACTGCGACGACATCCGCTGCGCGAACTGCGCGAGATCGGGCCCCGTCAGCAACGCAAGCAGCAGATGGCCCGAACGAATCCGGCCGATCTGCGAATCGAGCGACGCGATGAGCCACGCCTGCTCGAACAGCTCGGTCAGATGCACCGAGAACACCGGCGTACGCGTGTTGCCCGTCTTCAATCCTTCGAGCTCACGCTCGAGGTCCGCGCGCAGCGCGTGCGGATCGACACCGCTCGCACGCAGCACGAGCGGCACGTCGCCGGTCGACTCGTCGAGCAGCGCGAGGAACAGATGCTCGAGATCCACTTCATAGTGACCGCGCGCGAAACAGTGGCTGGCGGCGCGCTCGGCAGCCTTCCGGCACACCGGATTCAGTTTCGCGATCAGGGTCTTCAGGGGCGTGCTCATCGGTTACGGTCCACTCAGGTTCGATCGTTGTTATCAATGAATGACATGCAGTTCGTAGCGCGCGTCCGCGCGATCGCGCTCGGCTTCGCGCGTGCAGAGGAACGCGTCCCAGCCGAGCCGCGCGCCGCTGCCGAGGATGCTCGCGCCGACTTCGGTACGGCGCAGCACGAGCGACACTTCATATTCGAGCGTGACGCCGGCGAGCAGCGTCAACATCCGCTCGAGCGCGACCGCGCGCTCCTCGCCGGGCAAAAACGCCTCATAGTCGCGCTTCGACAGCGGCCCGACGACGAGCCGCGCGCGCATGTCGCGCTGCCACACGCGTTCGCCGACGAGCGCCGTCGCACCGAGCGTCACGTTCACGTCGCCGAGCACGCTCAGTTGATCGGGCGGCACGTCGTACCACTTGCCGACGAATTGCTCGATGCGGATCGGCACGCGGAAATACTCGGACAGCGTGCGCTGCAAATAGGCGGCCGACACCGGCCGGTGCCGCGCGGCGAGCGCATAGCCCGCGATCGCCTCGTCGAGCAGCGCGCCGCGGCCTTCCTGCACGGTCGAGCGCGCTTCGTCGTTCGCGACGCCCGCGAGCGCGAGCAACAGCGGCAGATAGCGCTCGTCGCGGTCGAGCTCGTAATGCAGCGGCAGCCGGTACTTCTTCCACGCCGCGTAGAACAGCGCGGTCGCACGATTCGAGAATACGTCGAAAAACGCGCGCGCCGCGTGATCGCGCTTCAGGTGCTCGCGCGCGATGATCTGCTCGGTGTAATGGAGCGGCAACGCGCCCTGGCCGCCCAGCAGGCCGAAGAACGCGGGTGTCAGCTCGACGCGCGACAGCGCGCCCGCGTCGACCGCCGCGTTGCGCTGCGGCGCGTCCTTCAGCGCGTCACCCGCTTCGTCGTACGACTGCGCGCGCTCGATTTCGCTCGGCGGAAAACCGAGCGACAACGTGTTTCTGAAGCCGATCCGCCGCGCGACGATCTCGCCCGGCCGGCTCGCTGCATAGCGTTGCGGATGGCGCTTCGCGAACCAGGTCTCGAGCAGCCGCACCGCCTGAAAGAATTCGAAGCGATGCGGCTCGTCGAGCAGCCGCTCGACTACGCCAGGATCGATTCGCCGCTGCGCGGTTTGCATCGCATGATCTCCTCGCCGGTGCGCTTCGACACGACGATCAGTTGAACAAAGCTGTTGAGGTGCACGTAAAGCCCGAAGAACGCGTCGATCATCCGCACGAACGTCGCGAGGCTCGAGCCGACGAAATGCTCGTCGTCGATCATGAGCCGGATCTCGACGCCGCGCACGAACGTCGCGAACGGCTTGCCGGGCAGCCACTGCACGGCGCCCTTCTGCTCGATGCCGACGATCCCGTCGATGTGACGCGTCGACACCGCGGACCGTCTCAGATCGTACAGCACGAGCACTTCCTTCAGCGCGGTGAGCCCTTCTTCGGCGAGCGACACGTGATTGAGCGCGAGGTGCGACACGAGCCGCCAGTGCGCGGCGCGGCCGCGTTCGAAGCGCGCGCTCGGCGTCGGCCGGCGCAGCAGCGCGATCGGGCCGGACTGAGCGTCGCCTTCGATGAAGAGATCGCCGCCGTCGAGCCCTGTCGCGAGCGCGGCAGGCAGGTCGCGGTTCGTACAGGTGAGATCGAGGCTCAGCGTGTCGGTCTGCGGCGCGCCCGGCTCGAAGTCGATGTCGACGACCGAAATCTCGGTCTCGTAGCCGGGACTCTTGCGCGCGACGTTGTCGTCGCGACGCGCGAACCAATAGTGGCCGACCTGCGCTGCCTCGCCGTGATGCAGCGAATAGAACGGCCGGAATTCGATGACTGCCTCCCGATCGGCGCGCTGCCGCACGAGATGCACGGAATCGATCGAATACACCTCGTACGCGAACGCGCGGCGTGCGTCGGCGATCACCGGATACGACACCGCCTGATGGCTGATCCGGATCGGCTCGCCGTGCTGCCGGAACAGGTTGACGACCGGCGTGCAGAACAGGCGAAAGTGGCTCGCGGTCAGCAGATCGAGCAGCCGCGCGACGTGCGAATCGCTGCGCACGTCACGCAGGACCACGTGCAGCGTCAACTGCCGGCAATGGCCCGCGCGGCGCGCCAGCGCAGCCAGATCGAAGTCGACGAAGTTGAACTTGTCCGGGAATGCGAAGTATTCGGTCAGCAGCCGGTACGCCGGGTGCGAACGGGCCGGATAGTCGATCAGCGCATCGGCTTCGTCGAAGCCCGCGTGCTCGAACGGCGCCTTGCCGAGCGCGATCCAGCGGCCGCTGCGCTCGGGCTCGACGTAAAACGCGAGCGCATGCGCGAACAGGCAATCGGCCAGCGCTGCGACGAACGACTGCTCGCCGTGCAGATGCGCGCGCAGCTTGTCGAGCTTCAGCGAGGCGAGATCGAGCTGCGGCGACGTCGATTCAAACGCGATCGAGATTACGCCCGTCGCGTTGCCGGGCAGCGCGGCCGAGCTCGGCGCCGCGGCGATCGAACCGTAGCGCGCGTCCGCGAGCCGAATCGGCGCGAGCGTCACGTCGTACGCGGTGCGGAAGCGGCACTGCACGCCGCGGATCGCGCGACTCTTCAGCTCGGTGCCGCGTTCGACGACCTGCGGTTCGTTCAGTCGAGCGAACGATTCCGGCGCGCCGAACTGCGCGATCGAGCACGACGGAAACGGCCGCAGATAATGTGGATAGAGGACTTCGACGAGCGCTTCGGTGAATTCGGGATACTCGTCGTCGAGCTTCTTGTTGATCCGCGCACCGAGGAGCGCGAACGATTCGATCATCCGCTCGACATGCGGATCCTCGCAATGCTCGCCCGTCTGCGACAGACGCGCGGCGATCTTCGGGTACCGGTTCGCGAATTCGAGCGAATAGCGCCGCAGAAACGACAGTTCGCGTTCGTAATACGGCAGCAACTCTTCCATCGACGATCCCCGAAACCTGATGCTCTCGTGCCGGGCTTCTCGTTGCCGCGCGGCGCCCGGCGGCTCACGCGATACGGCTCAAACCTTGGCGGCGCGCGCGCGCGTCACCGAATATTGCAACGTCGACGGCTGCAGCATCGCATCGAAGGTCACCGGCTCCTCGGCCGGATGCACGACGAGCAGCGCCTGGATCGCGAAGTAGAGCGCGTTCGTCGACTGCTCGTTCAGTTCGAACGCCACCGTCACCTGCTGCAGCCGCGGCTCATGCCGCGCGATCGCCTGCTGAATCGACTTGCAGATAAACGTGCGGTCGTAGTGGCTCGCGAGGCTCAGGCCGGCGAAATCGTTCAGCCCGTAAGTCAGCACCGAGCGCTGGCACTCCGGCAGCGCGGCGAGATCTTCGTCCGTCAGCGCGATGCGCGTGTTCAGGATCGCCTCGACGTCGCGCGCGACCGTGTTCTTCAGTTCTTCCAGCGACAATTGCCGCATTGCGGCGGGTGCCGGCACATGCGGTTCGTCGTCGAACAGCTTGTCGAGGAAGCTCGGTTCGAAGCGTTTCATCGGGCTCCACGCAAAACGGGAACGGGGCACGCGCCGTGCCCCGTTCCCGCGTCGAACTTAGACCGCGTAGGTCTTGTCGTTCTTCGTGAGGCTCCAGGCGCCCTGCGTGTTGCCGCCCTGGTTGCCGCCGATCTTCTGCTGCGTCTGCTTCCACTGGACCGCGGCATACTTCAGCGCGAATTGCTCGAGGGGCAGGCCTTCCTTCTGCACGCTCGGCGTCACGCTCGCGACGATCACGTACTTCAGCTTGATCTCGAGATATTTGACGCGCTGGCCGTCACCGTCCGAACGCATGAAATCGATCGTCACTTCGTCGAACGTCGTGCCGCCCGACGCGTGCTGGTACAGCAGCGGGCTCGCCATATCGATTTCTTTCGTGAACACCATGTCGCCGTGCTCGCAACGCTCCGACGTATGGCCGCCCGAGGTCGACGCGGTCGCCGAACGCGGCTGGATGATCGAATGGTCCCAGGATTTCAGCTCGATCCAACCGTCATGGTCCTTGTCCGCGGACTCGCCCTTGACGGCAGGATTACCGAACTTCAAGTACATGTCTAACATGGCCTACGACTCCCCAAAGAGGTGGTTTTAACGTCCTACCCGGGCGGCCCGCCCGGGCGATCTCAACTCGCTTATGAATTTGCCGGTTTGGGCAGATCAGCGACAAGGCGCAGAGAAATCGACAGCTCGTCGAGCTGGAAGTGCGGGCGCAGGAACGCGACCGAACGATACGCACCCGGCTTGCCGGGAATCTCTGACACTTGTACGGAGGCTTCGCGCAGCGGAAACTGCGCTTTCTGTTCCTGAGTCGCGTTGTCGTCCAGCAGCACGTACTGCGAAATCCAGCGATTGAGGAACGTTTCGACGTTCTGCGCGGACGCGAAGCTGCCGATCTTGTCGCGCATCATCGCCTTCAGGTAATGCGCGATGCGCGATACCGAGAAGATGTACTGCAGTTGCGCGGACAGGACGGCGTTCGCATTGGCGCTGTCGGTGCTGTATTTCTTCGGTTTCTGCACCGACTGCGCGGCGAAAAACGCGGCGTAGTCTGAATTCTTGCAATGCACGAGCGGAATGAAGCCGAGGTCGCTCAGCTCCTTCTCGCGGCGATCGGTGATCGCGATCTCAGTCGGACACTTGAGCGCGATTTCCCCGTCGTCGGTCTTGAACGTGTGGGTTGGCAGATCCTCGACGAGGCCGCCGCCTTCAACGCCGCGGATCGCCGCGCACCAGCCGAAATCGTCGAACGCGGCTGTCAGACGCGCGGCGAACGCCCACGACGCGTTGCACCACAGGTACTTGTTGTGATCGGTGCCGTCAACGTCCTCGACGAAGTTGAAGCTCTCCGCGATCGCGCCGTCCTTCGGATTGAACGGCAGGCGGCCGAGGAAGCGCGGCAGCGTGAGGCCGACGTAGCGCGAATCCTCGGAGTCGCGGAACGACTTCCACTTCGCGTATTCGACGGTGTCGAACACCTTGCCGAGGTCGCGCGGCTTGCCGAGATCGGCGAACGACTCGAGGCCGAGCAGCTCGGGCGCGGCCGATGCGACGAACGGCGCGTGCGCGGCCGCCGCGACGTGCGACATCTGCTCGATGAAGTACAGGTCTTCCGGCTGGCGCGAGATCTCGTAGTCGCCGACCAGCACGCCGAACGGCGAGCCGCCGAAGGTGCCGAATTCTTCTTCGTACACCTTCTTGAAGAGCGCGCTCTGATCGAACTCGGACGCGTTCTTGAAATCGCGCACGAGATCGCGCTTCGGCGCGTGCAGCGCCTTGATCTTGATCGTCGAACCGGTGTTGCTTTCCTTCACCAGGTAGTCGAGCCCGCGCCACGTGCTCTCGAGACGCTGGAACTCGGCCGCGTGCATCACGGCCGAGAGCTGCGACGAGATCAGGCGATCGAGCTCCGCGACGCGCGCGTCGATCGTCGCAGACAGGTTGTCCGACACGACCACCGTGCCGTCGAGCACCTGATTGACGAGTTCGCCGATCAGGTCCTTCGCGCGCGCATGCTCGGATTCGGATTTCGCGACCTTGCTCTTCTCGACGATGTCGTCGAGCAGCGAGGATTCCGTGCCGGCCTGAGCGCCGGTCGATTGGGCCGCAGCCGTTTGCTGGTTCATTTCGCCACCCCGTTACTCATTCGCCCTGCTTGTCGCCGCCGTCGGCGCTTTTCTTCAGCGCTTCCAGCTGCTGCGTGTTCGACAGCACTTCGCTCAGCAGGTCTTCGAGCTTGTCGTTGCCGGCCAGTTTGTTGCGCAGATCGGCGAGCTTCGAGCGCGCCTCGAGCAGACGCCTGAGCGGCTCGACCTGCTCGACGACTTCGTCTGGATTGAAATCGTTGACCGAACGGAACTTCAGATCGACCGCGAACTTGCCGCCCGCTTCGCTCAGGCGGTTCTCCACCTGGAACGCGGCGCGCGGCTCGATCGCCTTCATCACGTCGTCGAAGTTGTCGCGATCGATGTTGACGAACTTGCGGTCGCGCAGCTTCGGCTGCTCGACTTCCGACTGCCCGGCCAGATCGCCGACCACCCCGACGACGAACGGCAGTTCCTTGATCTCGATTGCGTCGCCCCGTTCGACCTCGTACGTCAGTTGGACGCGGGGCGGCCGCACTTTCTGCAAGCGCTTTTGAATGCTTTCTTTCTTCGCCATCGACGGCTCCCGATTAGTGTGTGGATCGCGCGCGGTTTAACGCAGTGCGCTGAACGGATCGCCGCCTGCCGCCTTCGCGGGTGCCGGCGTGGGTGCCGGCGTCACGGGCGCGGCGGGAGCAGCCGGCGCCGCGGGTGCGGCCGCCGTGCTGTTTTCGGCGGGCGCGGCCTCGTGCACGGGCGGCTTCGCGCGGCGCACGATGCGGCGCTTCTTCACGACGGGCTTCGTCTGCTGCTCGGGCGGAAACAGCGCGGCTTCGCCGAGTGTGTCGCGCAGTTGCTTCGCGAGCGCCTGCGCATCCGACTTCGCGTCGCCCGCGAGCGACGAATCCTGACGCAGCTCGCCGAGCGATTCGGTTGCGATGCGCAGGCCCGCGACGGCAAGCACGCTCTTCGCCTGACGATCGGTCTTGTCGCGCTGCAACGCCTCCTGAGCGGCGACGATCGCCTGGCCGTAGTGGCCCTGTTGAAACTGGATCTGAGCGATTCGCGACCACGGCTCTTCGCGTGTCGGATCGGATTTCGCAAGTTGCTGATAAAGGCCGATCGCGCGATCCTGATCGCCTGCCTTCGCCACCGCGTCGGCGTCGGCCAACGATTTGTTGAATGCTTCGGACGTGGGCGGAGTCGGCTGCGACGCGCAACCGGCGATGATGCCGCAGGCCAACACTACCCCAGAAAGTTTTGCGAAGAGACGGTCTTTCATCGTTTATTTCCCCGGCGCGGGCGTTTTAAATCGTTGAGAATTCGTGATTTTGCTTTGCTACAAGCGCGCGGGTATAGTACCGATCAATTTTTCATAATTCAATCTTCGCGTGAAGAGCGGCCGTTTTAAAAGCAGCGCAGCGCGCCGCCCGACGCGGCCGCGCACGCCCGGGGAATCACATGTGTACCGCTCCCAATGCAATTATTGCCGCAAAAGAATTTGATTTCGCCCAATTTGTGGAAATTTTTTCCGAATACAACGACACGGACGGCGATCTGTTCGGCAATTGAAGACGCAGACATTTTTTGCGCCGCCAAATCGGCCAAGTAACTGATAGTTTTGACAGGGAGCAAAGGGCGTCGCGCCCGGAAAATCGATGAATCCGCATGTGACTCGTTACGCGCTGCCGCTCGCCGCCTGCATCCTGCTCGGCGGCTGCGCGGCCGCCGTGCCGCTCCTCGGTTCGGCGGGCAGCGCCGCGCTGCAGATGGTGGGCGTCGGCAAGCCCGACGTGCCCGATTCGCAGAAGCCGCCGCGCAACGTCGGCCTGACGCTCTACGCCGCGCCGAACCTCAACGCCGCGAACGACAATCGCCCGCTCGCGCTCGTCGTGCGTCTCTACGCGCTGAAGGATCCGACGTCATTCCAGCAGGCGCCGTTCGACAGCTTCACCGATCCGGCCAAGGAAAAGACCGCGCTCGGCAACGATCTGCTGAGCGTGCGCGAAATCACGCTGATTCCGGGACAGCGCTACAACGCGACCGAAAAGGTATCGCGCGAAGCGCAGGCATTCGGCATCGTCGCGCTTTTTCGCGACCCGGCGCTGCAGCGCTGGAAGCTGACTTTCGATCCTGCGAAGTCCGAGAAATCCGGCATAATTATCGGCCTGCACAACTGCGCGATGACCGTGACGGGCGGCACCGTCCTCCCTTCGCAGCAGGGCATGTCGGCGGAGCGGCTCGATTTGCTCTCGTCGGTGAACTGCGGGTGAAATTCGCGATGACATTTAAAAGTCATTTAACAAGGATTAACGATTCGCTTGCCAATCGCGACGCGAATAAACCGACCAACGGCCCAATCACATTTAAGCGGATTTGACATGAGTTATTCGGCCAAGGTGCTCTGGGGGGAAGGCCTCTTTCTGAGGCCGCAGCACTTTCAGCGGCAGGACGCGTATCACGAAGCGCGCCTCTTCGAATCGATTCAGGCGATCCAGCCGTACAACTGGGGCGTGCGTTCGGTGCGGTTCGATCGCGATGCGCTCGGCAGCAACGTGTTGCGCGCAAGCGAACTGTCGCTCGTGTTCCCGGACGGCGCGCTCTACTCCGCGCCGCAGGCCGACGAACTGCCGCCGCCCATCGCGCTCGACACGCTGCCCGACGGCATCAACGAATTCACGTTCTACCTCGCGCTGCATCCGCTGCGCGAGACGGGCTCGAACTACGCGGAAAACCGCGACGGGGGCTTCGTGTCGCGCTTCGTCAGTGAGCAGGCGAGCGTCGCCGACCACTTCACCGACGCCGCCGAAGCCGACATCATGTTCCTGAAGACCAACGTCAAGCTGATCGCGCACAGCGAGCCGCGCGACCAGTTGCTGTCGATTCCGCTCGTGCGCGTGCGCCGCACCGCGACGTCGGGCTTCGAGATCGACGACAGCTTCGTGCCGCCGTGCCTCGCGATCGAGGCGTCGCCGATCCTGCATCAGCGCCTGCGCCAGCTGATCGACGCGCTGCAGGCGAAAGTGAACGCGCTGTACGGCTTCCATCGCGAGCCGACGAAGAACATCATCGAATTCCGCTCGGGCGACATCGCATCGTTCTGGCTGCTGCACACGGCGAGCGCCGCGTTCGCCGCGCTCGCGCACCTGCACCAGCATTCGGCGCTGCATCCGGAGCGGCTGTTCCAGGAACTGCTGCGCCTCGCCGGCCAGTTGATGACATTCTCGAAGGGCTATGTGCTCGCCGATCTGCCCGCTTATCGGCATGACGATCCGGGCCCCGGCTTCGCGCGCCTCGACACGATCCTGCGCGACCTGCTCGAGACCGTGATCTCGACACGCTACTTCGCGATCACGCTCGAGGAAGTGCGGCCGTCGTTCCACGTCGGACGGCTCGATTCCGGCAAGATCGACGACAAGACCGCGTTCTATCTCGCGGTGTCTGCCGACATGCCTTCCGTCGAACTCGTCGAGGCCGTGCCCGCGCGCTTCAAGGTCGGCGCGCCGGATGACGTCGACAAGCTCGTGCTGTCCGCGATGCCGGGCGTACGGCTTGGATACACGCCGCAGGTACCGCCCGCGATTCCCGTGCGCCCGGGCGCATGCTACTTCGCACTCGATGCGCGCAGCCCGCTCTATGAGCGGATGCTGCAGGCCCAGTCGGCGATGATCTACGCGCCGTCCGGAATCAACGATCTCAAATTCGAACTGATCGCCGTCACGTCATGAGTTACGCGCCTTCCCTTTTCGGCGGCAACACGCCGCCCCCCGCGCCGCAAACGGTGTCGTCGACCGACGCCGGCTTCCAGGCGCGCTCGCTCGTCGATCTGCTGTACGACGGCTTCTTCATGCTGTTCCTGCTGAAGAACGGCCGCGAGCCGGGCGATGCATCGGAGTTCGGCACGCGCATCCAGGAATTCCTCAGCGAGTTCGAGCGCGGAGCGAAGAAGCTCAACATCGCCGCCGAGGACGTCTATGCGGCGAAGTTCGCGTTTTGCGCGGCGATCGACGAATCGGTGCTGTCGTCGCAGTTCAAGATCCGCGCGGACTGGGAGCGCCGGCCGCTGCAGCTCGTGCTGTTCGGCGAGCAGCTCGCGGGCGAGAAGTTCTATCAGTATCTCGAAGAATGCCGCGCGCAAGGCGCGGCGCGGCTGCAGTCGCTCGAGGTGTTCCACATGTGCCTGCTGCTCGGCTTCCAGGGCAAGTATCTGCTCGAAGGGCCGGAGAAGCTCGCGTATCTGACCGCCCGGCTGGGCGACGAGATCGCGCATATGAAGGGCAAGCGCGCGCCGTTCGCGCCGCATTGGCCGCTGCCGGATCAGATCTCGCATCGGCTCAAGCGCGAGGTGCCGCTGTGGGCGATCGGGGCGGTGTTCGCGCTCGTCGGGCTGCTTGCTTACGCCGGGCTCAATACGTATCTGCGCAATAGCACCGTGAAGGCGTTGGCGCCTTATTCGCAGGTCATCAAGGTCGGGCCGGAGTCGGCTAATTTGACGATTTCGTTGCCTTGAGGGGAGCCCGGCTGGATGCCGGGCTTTTTATTTCGACCGATGCGATAACAGGTCGCGCTTTCGTCGGGCCACTTACGGCGACTAGCGCCTTCATCACGTCCGGAGAGAGCGTGGCACTGACAGCCCCGCCAATTGCACCGTATCCAGCACCCGACGCGTCCCGCGTTCGCAACGGCCCGCAATCCTAGACGCGGCGCGGCTTCGCCAGCGGCCGCCGCCTATTGAGAATTACTGAATCCATGACAACCGATTTTCTTCCGATGCGTTATACAGTCATCACGCTGAATGGAGGTTCGGTTGATGGCCAAAATGGACGAAGCTACGCGCAAGCGGGTGCGTGCTGGTCGGCTGATGTTGGCGGGCAAAACGCCGGCCGAAGCAGCCAAGG